>JADFGU010000108.1:1828-7789 GCA_022567535.1 Planctomycetota bacterium
GCCGAGGAATTTGTCTAGCCAAGCCCTCTCTTGGGGCAAAAACCCCGATGTCCCCTCGTTGGGCTTGGGGCGGGCGAGGTCTATCTCTTTGTGCGCCGTATTCACGTCGCCGCACCGAAGATCACCGCGGACTTGTACGGCACCGTGCCCGTCACCGTCTCGGCCGGTTCGCCCGGGCCATCCGGCGGCGAATGATCGCTCATGCGGCACCCCGAACAGCACATCTTCCAGTTCACGCCCGACACGCTCCGTGAGTGGTGCTGCACGCACGATCTCCCGGAGTACCGCGCAGACCAGATTCTCGACTGGGTTTACAGGAAGAACATCGCCGATCTCAGCCTGATGACGAATCTCTCGCCCGGCGACCGCGAGCTGCTCGCGCGCGAGATCACGTTCGTCTCCGGCGAGGTGTTGCAGCACCAGACAGCGACCGACGGCACGCAGAAGCTTCTCCTGCAGTGGGTGGATCCACGCACACCCGGTGCTGTGAACAGTTCGCTCTCACTCCCCCAGACCGGGATCGCCCCGGACTCATCGCGGCAGACGGAGTGCGTGATGATCCCGGCGGGCGCGCGCCGGACCGCCTGCATATCCAGCCAGGTCGGGTGTGCGGTCGGCTGCCGATTCTGCGCTTCCGGGGTGGGCGGGCTGGACGGCAACCTGTCCGCCGGCCGGATCATCGAGCAGGTCTGGCAGATGACCCGGCTTCCGCGCGTCGAGCGCATCACAAACATCGTCTTCATGGGCATGGGCGAACCGCTCGCCAACTTCGACCCGGTGTTGCACGCCGTGCGCACGATCGCGGCTCCCTGGGGCATGGGTGTGTCGGCCCGCAAGATCACCATCTCGACCGTCGGCCTGCCCAAGGCGATCGAGAAGATGGCCGATCAGCTCGAACTCCCCGTCACGCTCGCGCTTTCACTGCACGCGCCGAACGACGAGTTGCGACGTGAGCTGATCCCGTGGGCTGAGTACACCTCGATCAAGGAGCTGCTGGCCGCGTGCGACACGTGGTTTCGCAAGACCGGCCGGGAGATCACGCTCGAGTACATCCTGCTGGGCAGCGTGAACGATCAGCCGACCCATGCCCGCCAACTCGTCCGGATCGCCAGGACGCTGCGGGCGAACGTCAATCTCATCCGGTACAACGAGGTGTCCGGCCTGCCGTTCACTCGCCCACAAGCCAGCGACGTGCGCACATTCCAGGCCCTGCTGCAAGAGGGGGGCGTGAACGTGCACCTGCGTGCCAGCCGAGGGCGAGACATCGCCGCCGCGTGCGGACAATTGAGGCACGAGGCGCAGCACGCCTGAGCGGTGCCGACGCGATATGCTTGTGTGATGGAGTCTCATACCGGGAAACTACGGGCCGGATCGTCCAATCCGCGCTTGCGCGAGCTGCCCTCCGTCGGCAGGATCTGCGATCTGCTCGTGCAGCACCACGCAGCGAATAACGCGCCGCGCTCACTCATCGCTTCGTCGGCCCGGCGGGCGATCGACGCAGCCAGAGAACGGATCAAGGATCTTGTCGCGGACGACATCACGGTCTCTGAGGAGCGAATCACCGGTCAGGCGGCTCGATACCTCCAGCGCCAACTGCGTCCGCCGCTCGAACCCGTCATCAACGCCACGGGCGTGCTGATCCACACCGGGCTCGGGCGTTCGCCGCTGGCCAAGGAGGCGGTTGATGCGCTCGTCGCTGTCGCGGGTTCATATGCGCCGGTCGAACTGAATATGGACACCGGGCTTCGCGGCAGGCGGTCGGACCTCGTGCAGCCGCTGCTGTGCGAGCTGACCGGCGCGGAGGCGGCAAGCGTGGTCAACAACAACGCCGCGGCGATGCTGCTGGTGCTCTCGACATTCGCCCAAGGCCGTGAGGTGATTGTCTCGCGCGGCGAACTGGTCGAGATCGGCGGCAGCTTTCGTCTGCCCGACGTCATCGAGGCGGGCGGTGCGATCCTGCGCGAGGTGGGCACGACCAACAAGACCCGGCCGAGCGACTACACCCGCGCCATCAACGAGCGCACGGCCGCGCTGCTCAAGGTGCACACGTCGAACTTCCGCGTGCGCGGGTTCACCGAGGCTGTCTCCATCGCGCAGCTCGCCGAGCTGGGGCGAAGCCGCGATCTGCCCGTGATCCATGACATCGGGTCAGGGCTGCTCGATCGGGAGAGCTTTCCCGGCCTTCCCGATGACGAGCCCGACGCGCGCACTTCTATCCGCGCCGGCGCGGACCTCGTGCTCTTCAGCGGCGACAAGCTGCTGGGCGGTCCGCAATCGGGGATCATCATCGGCCGACGAGCACTGATCGACCGCCTCGAACGCAACCCGTTGATGCGGGCTCTGCGCGTGGGCAAGCTGACCATGGCTGCGCTGGGGCCGACCCTCCAGCTGCATCGCGACCCCTCGGCCAGCGTTCCGGTTCGCGCGCACATGCGGACCCCGATCGACGAACTCCGGCAACGCGCCAAGGCGATCGTCAGCGAGTTTGCATCGGACGCGCGCGTCCGCGCTGAGACCGTGGAGACTCAGGCTTATCTGGGAGGAGGGGCGGCTCCCGAAGAGGCGATCGCCAGCTGCGCGATCTCGCTCCGCGTGCACGGGGTGAGCGAGGACGAACTGGCCCAACGGCTCCGTCTGGGCACGCCCCCCGTGGTGGCCCGGATCAATGAGGGCGCGGTGCTGCTCGATCTCCGCGCGGTACCGCACGCTCTGGACCGCCAACTCGCCGACGCGATCAGAGCTGTGGCCCGGGTTGCCCCGGACGTAGCGAGAGAGTAACTTTTCCATCCGACCCCGCAGAGTGGTCCTGGGAGTGTCAGCACGACTGGTGTCGGCCGCGGATTTCAAATCCGTTGTGGGGCCTGGAAATCAGGTCCCAGGTAGGTTCGATTCCTATCCACTCCCGTTTCTGGTGTCGCTTTGGCGGCCATTGCAACAAACCCCGTACGGCCGGTCCACGCAATACGACCCCAGCCGAGGCGTTTACATGCGTGGGCGCGGCTGCGCCCGTCTTGCGAAGGAGACCGCCATGAACCGCCTGAACACCGCCTTCACAGTCGCCGCGCTCGTGGCCGGGATCGTCGGCACCGCCCAGGCCCAGAGTCGAGGCATGCCGAACATGCTCCGCGAGGGCTCACCCCAGATCGGCGATGCGCTTCCAGATATTTCGATCTACACCGACGACGGCACACCGATCCAGACCCACCAGCTCGACGGTAAGTTCAAGGTGATCGTGTTCGGCTGCCTGACGTGACCGCCTTTCCTCCGCAACGTCTCCGGTCTGGAGACGATCGAACGCGATTATTCCGACAAGGGTGTTTCCTTCTACTACGTCTACAAAGCGCTGGCCCATCCTGAGTTCAACGGGTACGTCACGCCCTTCACGCTGGAAGAGCGCGTCATGCACGTGGAAGAGGCCAAGCGCACACTGGGCTCGCGGTTCACGTGGATCGTGGACAACATGGATAACGAGTTCAAGCACGCCATGGGCAACGCGCCCAACTCGGAATGGGTCATCGACGAGAACAACATCATCGTCGCCAGACGCGGCTGGAGTAACGCTGCGGACTTGCGAGCGGATCTCGAGGAGTTGGTCGGCACGGTCGAGAACCCGACGCGCGTGCAGGATCTGGACATGCCGACCGCCCAGCCGCCCAAGGCCGCCGCATCGGGCATTGTCCCGCGCGTGACCAAACCGGGTCGCATGACGGCGCTTGTGACCAAGCCTGTAAAAGGCGAGGACGACGAGCCGTTCTATGCCAAACTTCGGGCCGAAGCGGAGCAAGGTCTCATCGCCAACGGCCAGGGCACGCTCTACCTTCGTTTCATGCTGGATCCGCTGTACGACGTGCACTGGAACAACCTGGTCGATCCGATCCAGGTCAAGATCACGGGTCCCGACGGCATGGACTTTACGCCGAGCGTGCTCAAGGGGCCGGAGGTTGAGGAAGAGGCTGACATCGATCCGCGCGAGTTCCTCGTGGATGTGTCCGGTGCAGAGCCGGGCAGCGTCATCCACATCGAGACGTTCTACTTCGCGTGCCACGAAACGGATGGTTGGTGCAAGCCGGTCACGCAATCGTACGAGATCAAGCTGGAACGCAATCCCGACGGCGGGCGGGTTACTGGCGGACGTGGAGGGCGGGGCGGACGCGGCGGGCCGCAGGGTAGGCCGGGTGGACGCCGACCCGGCGAAGGGTTCCCGTCGCGACCGGGCCGACCTGGGGGCGATCGACCTGCGTCTTCTCCGAGTTCGGCATCGAGCACGGCGAGTGATCGCGAACTGGCCGCGCTGGTCGGCACGTGGAACATGTCGATGGAGATGAACGGCCGAACGATGGAGTCGACGATGACACTGTCGCGTACAGATAGCGGGCTCAGCGGAACGTGGACAGCCAGAGGTCAAACCATTTCTCTGGAGGACGTTTCGTTCGACGGTAAGACCCTCACATTTGTGCGATCGATGGGACAGCGTTCGCTCAACTTCACAGGCACCGTCAAGGGTGACGCCATCACAGGCAGCTACCGTGGTGGCAGCAGAGGCGCGGCACGGGAGATTGTCTGCAACGGCACCAAGAAAGGGTAGTCGGCGAATGAGAGCGCTCTTTTTCGTTCTCGCAACTGCAGCGGTCCTGATGACGGCGACCGCCGGCGCGAAGGCCCAATCAGTGATCGAAGCGGGACAGCCGTTTCCTGAGCTTGTTCTGCCCGCGTTGAACGACGGCTCCCCCGCATCCATCGCGATGTATCGTGGCAAAAAGGTCGTCCTGCACATCTTCGCCTCGTGGTGAGCGGGCTGCAGACGAAGCGTGCCCGTGTGGCACGAGGCGACCAAAGCCCTCCAGGAATCGGGCCAGATCCAGGTTGTCGGGATCATCCAGGAGCAGCACCCCGACCGGTGCGCCCTGTTCATGCAGTGGAAGGAGATGGACTGGCCGATCATGGTTGATTCGCTCGACCTGCTCGGTGTGTCAGCGGTGCCGATCACGGTATTGATTGATGAGGCGGGTGTCGTGTACAAAGTCCGCGCCCGCACGCGCGACCTCGAAGCTTTTCTGAGTGAGCCCCCGGTCGAGTTCGAGGAGGCCGCGACCCCACAGGCTCCGAATCTGGACAAACTCAGAGCGCACGCCTCTTCTGAGGAGTCACGCGATTTGCGCGACCCTGCAAACCTGAATGCCCTGCGATACTTCATTGACTCAGTTTTTCTCTGGGGGGGGCCACAACGGCTCGATGAAGCCATCCTGATCTACCAGTCGACGCTCGTCATGCACGACGATGCGACGTTTGCCTTCCACCTGGGCGTCGCGCTGCAATCCCGGTATGAGAAGAAACACGATCCGGACGACTTTGCCCGGGCTATCAAAGCATGGTCCCACGCCCTTGCGTCAGATCCAAACCAGTACATCTGGCGGCGGCGCATCCAGCAGTACGGCCCTCGCCTGGACAAGCCGTACTCGTTCTACGACTGGGTTTCACAGGCCCGCGACGAGATCTCGGCCCGTGGCGAGACGCCCTTGCCACTGGGCACCGAGCCTCGGGGTGCGGAACTCGCGTACCCGGCCCGGACGTTCGTGGTGGACGAGACGGCCAAGGCCGATCCTGATCCCGACGCCCGGATCAACCTCGACCAGCGCGGTCTGATCGGCATCGAGACGATCGTCGTGCCCACCACCGAGGCTGGTGGATCGTCCTCCCGTGTCCATGTTCTGCTCACGCCCAATGTATCTCTCAACGCCCACTGGAATAATGAATCGGACGAGACGGCGGTATGGCTTTCCCCGCCGCCGGGCTGGCGCGTCAACGCTCTGGGCAGGACCGCCCCGAACGGTCCCGGCGCGGTGAGCACGGAACCGCGGCGCGTGGAGTTTGAGATCCTGCCGCCCGAAGACGCGTCACCGGGTGTCCACGTGCTCTCGGGGTACGCCCTGTACTATGTCTGCGAGGACGCCGACGGGCATT
>JADFGU010000109.1 GCA_022567535.1 Planctomycetota bacterium
GCGGCTGGGTCGGCGCGGGCCGGACTCGGGCGCGACATGGCGCTCGCGGTGCGGGCGCGTGCGTCTGGGGCACACGCGGCTTGCCATCAACGATCTGAGCGACGCGGGCGCGCAGCCGATGGTGCATGGGCGGGTCGCGCTGGTCTTCAACGGCGAGATCTACAACGCGCCGGCGCTGCGCGAGCAACTCGAGTCGCGCGGGGCGCGGTTTCGCTCGCACAGCGACACGGAGGTGCTGCTGCACGGGTACGAGGCGTGGGGACTGCCAGAGCTGCTGGAACGCATCATCGGGATGTATGCGTTCGTGATCTGGGACGGCGAGACCGGCGAGGTGTGCGGAGCGGTGGACCCGGCGGGGATGAAGCCGTTGGTTTACTCGTGCGTGAAGGGGCGGTTCTACGCGGCGTCGGACTGTGATTCGCTGCGGCTGATCCTGCCGAGCGCCCCCGCGCTCGACGGGACCGGGCTGTGCCATGTGCTGTGCCTTGGGTACTGCCCGTCGCCGTGGACGGTGTGGCAGGGCGTGCGCAAACTCGGGCCGGGCAGGGCGTTTCGCTGGCGGGCGGACGAGGCGTCGCCGCGAGTGTGGCGGTACTGGTCGCCGCCGACGGAGATCGACGGGACGGACCAGGGCTTTGACGAGCTCTTCGAGTCGGTGGTCGGCGACCACCTGCTCAGCGACGTGCCGGTCGGGCTGTTTCTGTCGGGCGGGCTGGACTCGTCGGCCGTGGCGCTGGCGCTGTCGCGCCTGGGACGGTCGATCCAGTGCCTGACACTGGGGCTCGAGGGTGAGCACGACGAGACGGCGGCGGCCGAAGCGACGGCTGAGGCGCTCGATCACCCGCACCGCGCAGCCCGGCTCGAAGCGGACGATCTTGACGGATTGATGCACCGGTATGCCGGCGCGTACGACGAGCCGCAGGGCTTCGGGGCGCTCCTGACAGCGACGCGGATCTGTGAGGCGGCGCGCGAGCGGGGCAAGGTGATGCTCGCCGGCGACGGGGGCGACGAGGCGTTCGCGGGGTACACATGGCACGCGTCCGAGCCGAGGTCGGCCGCACCGGCGGCGGACCTTGGCACGCTCGACGAGTGCGTCGCGCGCGCCGACGCGGACGGACGGACACGGGCCGCGGCGTTGGAATCGCTCGCTGGGCTGTCGTTCACGCACGCGTATCTTCAGTCCGTCCTGCCGCGGTTCCACCCGGCCGAGGCGGCGGCGATGCTGGCGCCCATCGGTGCGGAGTATGACGACCAGGTGTACGCGGGCTGGGCGCGTGAGTACGACGAGCCGTCGCTGCCCTGGCCCCGGCGGGCGCAGCGGATCGACCTGGGCACGTTCTGCGCGGGGTCGATCCTGCCGAAGATGGACCGGGCGAGCATGGCGGTGGGGCTCGAGCTTCGGATGCCGTTCCTGGATCGACGAGTGATCGAGTGGGCGCTGACGCGCGAGCCGGAACGGTGCGAGGCGAGCAAGCCGACCCTGCGCCGGTATCTGCGCGGGCGTGTGCCGGCCGGCGTGCTCGAGCGCCCGAAACAGGGGTTCAGCCTGCGCGTCGGTGGGCCGAGCACATGGACGGATCGCCTGGCGTCAGTCGGGCAGACGAAACTCGGCGCGGAGGTGCTGGTCAAGGACTGGGCCGGGTTTGTCGGCCCGGACGCGCCGAACCGTCCGGGGCGAGCGCACATGCTGTGCATGGTGGCCGCGTGGGCCGAGGAGCGGATCTGATGCGTGTGGCGGTGATCAGCGAGGTCGAGCTGGGCAGCCCTCGGGCCCACTTCATCAACGTGATAAAGACGGGGGGCGGGTTCGTGCGGCTGGGCTGCGAAACCACGGTGTTCTGCCGACCCGCCACGGACGGAGCGCCCGCCGAGGCTATCGCACGATCGCTGGGCGAACCCGATCTTCGCTGGTCTCTGGCGCCGGCCGGACTGGACGTGGATGCCTTCGCGTCGTGGGCGACGGAGCAGGCTGTGCGCATGGGCGCGGACCTGGCCTACTGCCGTTCGTTTCGCGCGCCGATCGCGTGCGCGAGCGCGGGGCTGACCACGGCGATGGAAACACACGCGTACATCGGCGACACCAACCCGGACCTGTGTGCTGCTCTGGACGCGACCGCACGGCCGACGAACCCCATCGCTGCGCTCATCACGATCTCGCACCGGCTGGCGGCGCACTACGCGGCGCGGGGGGCGGCGGCGTCTCGCGTGCACGTCGTGCCGGACGGCGTTGACGTGGAGCTGTTCCGTCGGCCGGGCGGGGCGATCCCGGAGACGCCGATGTCGCGCTGGCCCGGGGCGCGCGTGCTCTACAGCGGGCACCTGTACGACGCCAAGGGGATCCCGACGGTGATCGAGGCGGCCGGGCTGCTCGACGGCGTGACCGTGCACCTGCTGGGCGGGCTGGACGAGGATGTCCGGCGCGTGCGCGCCGACGCGGACGAGCGGTGCCCGGGACGGGTCGTCGTGCACGGGCGGATCGAGCACGCGGCGGTCCCGGCGTGGCTGTGGGACGCCGATGTGCTGCTGCTCCCGCCCAGCGCCAACGAGCCCTCGAAGGACTGGACGAGCCCGGTGAAGCTCGGCGAGTATCTCGCGGCGGGGGGGCCGATCGTGGCGTCGCGGATCCCGGCCCTGCGCGATCTGCTCGGCGTGCGGGACGCGTTCTGGTTCGAGCCCGACGACGCGGAAGACCTGGTGCGGGCGGTGGGCTCGGCGCTGTCGGAGCGCAGGGATTCGCGACAGCGCCGCCAGGCTCGGGCCGCGGAACTGGCCGAGGGATTCTCGTACAGGCGGCGGGCGCGACGGATCATGGACGCGGCGATGGGCGCGTGCGTGGGGAACGCCCGTGCCTGACGCGCCCCCCCCACTGCTGATCGCGCTCCCGCACGGGCTGAATGTCAGCGGTGTGACGATGTGGGCGGTTCGGCTGGCCAACGCGCTGGCTGCGGGAACCGGCGCAGGTGCGGGGACGACAACGGGGTGGAACCGGGCGAGCGGCGTCGGTCTGATCGTGCATCGCGAGCTCAGCGGGCATGATCGTCTGCCGCTGGCGCTGCATCCTGATGTCGTGGTCTTTGACGCGGGTGAATTGCCGCCGATCGAAGACGCGTGCGGAAATATTGAGCCGTACGCAACCGTGTATCGCGATGCTGTTCGCGCGATGGTGCGTCGATTCGGCTCGCCTGTGATCCTGAGCCCCAATCTCCACGGCGACTATTACGGCGTCGCAGCCCAACTCTCGCAGACGGAACCGATCCGCGTCGTCGCCTGGCAGCACTCGGACATCGAGTACAACGTGCGCCTGTTCCAGCACTATGAGCACGTCATCACGCAATTCGTCGCGGTGAGCGACCATATTGGTGAGACACTTCGGCTTCGGCTCTCGTCACGGGCGGGCGACGTCGTCCAGATCCCGTATGGTGTTGATGTGCCGTCAGAGCCGCCTGAGCGACAGGCCAGCCACAACTCTCATCCGGCTGTTCGCTTGATCTACACGGGGCGTATGGAGCAGAAAGAGAAGCGCGTCCGCGTGCTCGTACTCCTGAGTGACGAGCTTCACGCTCGCGGCGTCGCGCACAGGCTGACCATGCTCGGCGACGGTCCGGCGGCCGACGAGATCGACGTGATGATCGCTTCGCGCGGTGGGCGTGTCCGTCGGCTGCCCCCGGTGGCGCCCGACCGCGTTGCGTCATTACTCGACGAACACGATATCTTTGTGCTCTCGTCCCGCTACGAGGGGCTGAGCGTGTCGATGCTCGAGGCCATGGCGCGCGGGTGCGTACCCGTGGTCACGCGGGTTGATTCTGGCGCAGCCCAGGTGATCGAGGACGGCGTGAACGGAATCATTACACAGGCGGGCTCGAATGAGAGCGAACGAACCGTCGTTGAATCACTCGCGGAGGCGGTCGAGCGAGCGATCGCGGGCGGACTCGAGACAATGTCACGGCGCGCGTGGCGGACAACGTCGCAACGGTTCTCGATCGGTCGGCACGCGGCGCTCGTGCGCGAGATGCTCTGCCGCGTGGCCGAGTCTCCGATGCGTCGATGGCCGAGCGAGAGGCCGTGCGCGTTCACACGTGAGCGGGCGGAGGTGGGCGTCGCCAGCGGGTCGGTCCCGGCGGACGGAGCCCAGCGGATGCGAGAGGCGCTCGAAGCTCTGGCGGGGCGAAAAGTCGTGATCTACGGCGCGGGCGAGCACACGCGGCAGCTGGCGCACATCATCGAGGCCAGCCCGATCCGGCTTCTCGCGATCGCGGACGACGACCCGGGCCGGCACGGCTCGCGGATGCTGGGCGTGCCGATCATCGCGCCCGGCGAGATCGCCCGGACCGGTGCGAGCGATGTCGTCATCAGCTCGTGGATGCACGAGCGGGCGATGCACGACCGTGTGGCGAGTGGTTGTCACGGCACGGTTCTGCATCGTTTGTACGCGCCCGCTGTGGCGGGCGGGATCCGAGGCTTCGCGGACTCAGCCTCGGCGTCTTGAGAGCAGCATCATTCGGGTGGTGTCAGGCGAACGACGCTACGAGATTGCAGCGTCCAGCAACCCCTTTCGCCAGTGCCAGCGCTTGAGCAGCAGGTGCTGCTGGTAAATCAGGTCGACGAGTCTGCTCTGATCGCGGCCTGACACACAATCGGCGGGCAGATCGGCGAGTCCTGCGAACGAGGTCTCCAGGCGCTCGGCCGCGGGGCGTTCGCGCTCGACGAACTGCTGCGCGTACTCGATCTCGCCGTCGCTGGTGACATCGCGGGCGAACATCGCTTGCGCGCACGCGGGCGCCGTGTTCGCGAATCCCCAGGCCGAGTACCCGAGCCTGTACTCGCGCGCCAGATACTCCGCGGGCTGCATGCGATGATCGTGCTGCGCGACCGCCTCGGGCCGATAGAGGACGCGCGTGCCGAAGCGCTGGTTGAGCCGATACGCCAGCTCGTCGTCCTCGTAGCCGTAGGTCGACGGGAAGACCTTGAACCCCCCCACTTCGCGCACGAGCGCAGCGGGCGCGGAGAGGTTGAGCAGCCAGGCGTGGCGGAACCCCCAGTCGCGGTCGCGATCGTCGCGGGCCTGGTTCATGCGGTCGTAGAAGAAGACCATCGAGGTCTCGCGGACGAGGCGGTCGAAGAGGCGGTCGGGCTGGTGAACCACCCAGGGCGAGTCGCCGACCACGAGCGCAGATCGGCCGGATGACTCGCACGCGCGCTGGGCCGCGAGGTGGGCCCCGAGCAAGCCGGGCGCCGGGACCATGTCGTCGTTGAGAAAGACCAGGGTGGTCCCGCGCGCGAGCCCGAGCAGCCGATTGCGCACGGCGGCCTGCCCCTGCTGTTCGCACTGCTCGATATGGAGGCGCGCGTCGCCGGCCCAGGCGGCGATCGCGGCGCGTTGTGTGAGCCCGGGTGGGTCTTCGGGCCCATCCACGCCGACGAGCACCTCGAACGAGCCGTCCAATTCCTGCCCGGCGAGCGAGGCGACGCAGGCGGCGAGTTTTTCCGCCCTCCGGTGCGTCGGGATGATCACGCTCAGGTCCATCGGATTATCCGCTCAGCGTGGGGCAAACCGCGCATGGGCGCGATCATAGAGCCGATAACACAGTGTTGCGTTGGGCACGAATCTGCGCAGGCGACGGCAAGTCGGGCCTCACGATGTCCGATAGTCGATGATGCGGCGGGCGTTCATCTCGGAGCGCACAAATGGATCCGGACACCATCACACAGAATCACTTTGATGAACGTCGCTTTCACGAGCGACGGACCGTCTGTCGGCGGTGCAAGATCGTTCACCGGAACTCACTGCACTTCGCCAACGCACTGACGCGCAACCTGTCGGAGGGCGGGGCGCTGCTGGAGGTGGACTCGCACCGACCGCTGCGCCCGGGCGATGAGATCGAGGTGGGGATCGAGCAGGACGAGCGGGGGTTCATCGGGGCGGAAGAGCTCATCTTCGCCCGAGTCGTCCGATCGGGCTCGTTTGGCGATGGCCGACAACTGATCGCGGTCGAGTATGCGTCGCTCGCGGATCTGGTGGCGGCGTGACGGCGCGCGGCGGTCGGAGTTCACCAAGTTTCCACATCTGATCCACATTGATGTCCGCCTGATCCGGGCGAGGGCCTGGACTGGACGCGGCTGGCGCGCGGGAATGCGCTGCATTGAAATCAGCCGATCGCGATGGGCGAAGGGTCGGTCGAAACCGCGCGTGGCGCCACCCTCGGGCCGAGCGCGTGCCTCAGACGCCGACCCCGGGCATGCGTGCCCGGACTTCGACCCGCACGCGGTTGGGCACGGGCTGAGCGACGCTCTGGGGCAGTTCGATCCGCTCGCGCATCGATCGGCCGGGCTTGAACTTGACGGAGCGTCGTGCGGGGACGAGGACGGGCTGGAGGGTTTTCGGGTTCTGGGCGATGCGGGCGGCGCGCGCTCTGACCTCGAAGACGCCGAATTGGCGGAATTCAAGCCGGTTTCCCAGCGCCAACTCGTCGATGATCTGGTCGAGCGCAGCCTGGATGATGAGTTTGGTGGTGGATCGGCTCTGCTTGGTCCTCTCAGCGACGGAATCGATGAGGTCTTTCTTGGTCCGTGTGGTCGCATTCGAAGCCATGCGGCGGTCCTCATCTCTCGCCGACGTGTCGGCGCGTTCGACTCAATGTTGCACAACTCGACCCACGAGGGGACGGCGAGCGAGACACGCGTCCTGCGACTCGCCTGCGCCTCCCACGAACCGGCCCAAAGACGCGAACCGCGACTGCCGCGCGGCGCGTGCGACTCGGGCAGTCGGACAGAGTATGACAAAGCCTGCGCCGCCGGTCAACGATATTCTCAAAAGTGTTGTGTTTTCTGATCGCCACGGTGAAAGGCCTGGGGTCAGAACCGCATCGACAGGCCGGCGTACAGGCCCGCCATGGATCCACGGTACTCGAACGCAGACACACCCTGACCCTCGTCCAGATCGAAGGAGAGGATGCGATAGCCGCCCTCGAGGTCCGCCCAGTCGGCCAGGCGCCAGGCCATCGCCAGCGTCAGGCTCCATGATTGCGTGCTCGTGCCCGAGAAGTCGGAATAGCCGATGCTGGTCTCGACCCTGAGGGCGTAGCGGTCCTTATAGGTGAAGCGGGCGTCGGCGAGGGCGATCGGTTCGAGAAACGTTGGATCGGCCCAGGCCCGGCCGCCAGCGGCCCGCTCGACGCTCATCGACAGGTCGTAGTACCGTACGCCTCCCGCGACCGACAACTGGACGTTCAGTTCGTCCTCGGGGCCCACGGTGCGATCGAGCAGGGTGCGTCCGACAGCGATCTGCGCCCAGTCGAAGCGGAGCGAGGAGACGATCGCGTCGCCCTTCGAGAGGGTGATGTCGCCCACGGGGCGTCCGACGGGTGAGGCGGCCTCGCGGTCGTTCTGCTCAAAGTGGATGGTGCTCGCCCGGAGGCGCCAGCGGTCCAGAGACGCCTCGAGTTCGATGCCCGGCGACAGCCGAGGGCTGTCAAGGTTGAGTGCCTCGACGTCGATGTCCTTGCTTGTCTGGGTTGTACCCGGGAAGATGATGCGGCCGCCCGGAGTGAGATAGACCAGCAGAGGCTCGACGCGGATGGCGAGCGGGTCGCGGGTCGGCTCGGTGAGATCCTGTGCGCGTGCGGGTGAGACCGCGACGAGTGCACAGGCTGTCCACAAGCCGGGCAGCACGCGGCACAGAAAGGCGGCGAGCGGTTTCACCAGCGAGCGTAGACGACCAGCGGGCCGAACGATGAAGGGCATGA
>JADFGU010000110.1 GCA_022567535.1 Planctomycetota bacterium
CGTGCCTCGTTGGGGGAGTGCGATCCGATACGAGCCGCGACCGGCAGGGAGCGGTCTGATGCGCTTTGCATCAGCGCCGCGTCCCGCACTCAACCCGACACTATCCCGTTCTGAGAACGCCCTAATCGTACAGCGGCGCTGCGCCATCCTGCTCGCACGCCTCCACCGTCGCCTCGGCGTACTTCCACGTGTTGATCCTGCACAGCGGCGGCGAGTACAGGTGCAGCGTCACCAGGTCCAGCCCCGCGCTCTGCATGTTGGCGATCTGATGGATGTCCGCGTCCTCGGCCACGCACACGTACCCCGGCTCCATCCGGGTCGTCTTCACCGGGCAGATCAGACCGCTGGACGACTGCTCGAACCGGATCTCCGTCCCCACGCCCTCGATCACCTTGAACCCGCAGCTGGACGCTCGATGATCGTGGATCGGCGTGCAGTGCCCGCTCCGCCAGCAGATGCACACCAGCTCGTGCCACTCGCCCCGGCTGATGGTGTTGCGCTTGTAGCCCTTGGTCCCGAACACGCACGACGACGCCACGTCGCCGCGCGCGATGTCCAACTCGCCCAGCATGCGCTCGACCACGCTCAGGTCCATCGGGCCGGTCAGCCCGTCGAGATACGAGAGCAGGGGAGCAAGCTTGGGCGTCGTCACCGCGGCTGATGTGGTTGAACGGGAGCGCGACTCGTCCATGCCCTATTCTACGCCCCAAGAGGCCCAAGCGCCAGCGCGGGCTCCCGGTAGGTCGGATCTCCGAGCCGACTCGGTGGGATAGCTCTCCGAGCTGTCCTTCTTGCTCGGTGGGATAGCTCTCCGAGCTGTCAGTTATGCAATCAAGCCCGCGCTGGCGCTTGGGCCTCTTTTCACTGCGAGATCGGAACTATACTTCCGATCGTTCGCGCTCGAGCTCCTCCGCCAGCGCCTCCGCCAGGTACGCATACTGCTCGATCGAGTTGTACAGTTGGGCGCTGATCCGCACCAGGCGCTGGTCCCGGCCCGCGACCGACCAGACCGGGACCTCGATCGCGTGACGATCCATCAGCGCATCCTGCAGCGCGTCGTGGTTGCGCGTCTCCCGCCGCGCCAGCCGCTCGTGCAGCCCCGGCTCGTGCGCCGGCAGCACGATGGTCGCGATGGCGCCGAGCATGTCGTCCGGCGCCGGCCGCTCGACGCCGAGGCGATCACACACCAGGTCGCGCCCGGCCAGCGCCAGGTTCCGGTTGTGCGCGCGGATCGCATCCCACCCGCCCTCGACCATGCCCCTCAGCGTGCGCAGCGCCGCGGGTATGCACAGCGCCGCTGTGTAGTCGTTGGTCCCGATGTAATCGAAATCGACCTGAAACTGCGACCTGCCCGTCCTGCCCAGCACCGCGTCGTTGGAGAGCACCATGGGGCGGAACCCCTCCTGCCGATCGCGCCGAACGTACAGGAACGCTGCGCCCTTGGGCGCGCACAGCCACTTGTGACAGTTGGCCGTGTAGCAGACCGGGTCGAGCGCCGTGATATCCACCTCGATCATCCCGGGCGCGTGGGCGCCGTCCACGATCACGTCGATCCCGCGCGACTGTAGCTCACCCACGAGCCGATCCACCGGGAGAATGAGCGCCGTTGGGCTCGTGATGTGGCTGATGAGGCACACGCGCGTCTTTTTGGTCACCCGCGACAGGATCGCGTCCGCCGCCTCGTCCGCCGAGCGGATGGGAAAGGGCAACTCTGTGCGCACGACCGTGGCGCCCCGGCTGCGTGCGATCGCGTCGGCGTTGTTCTGGCACGCAAGATATTCGTGCGTGTTGACCAGCACCTCGTCGCCGGGCTCGATTCTCAGATTCGTCAGCGCCACCGCCACGCCCGTGGTCGCGTTGGGCACGAACACCAGGTCGCACGGCTCGCACCCGACCAGCGTCGCCAGATCCGTGCGAGCCGCGTCCAGAGCGGGTGTCAGGCGCTCGACGAAGAACCGCACCGGCTCGGATTCCATGCCTCGGCGCCACTCGGTCTGTACCTCGAGCACGTCCGTCGGGCAGGCGCCGTACGAACCATGATTCAGGAAGCACACCCTCGGGTCCAGCCCCCAGCGTGAGGAGAGCGGCGATGGTTCGGGCAGCGATCGAGCCGTCGGCATGCGCACAGCGTAGCCCCTCGCCGTAAGGATATAAGCAGTTCGTTGCGCCCGATTGGATCAGGCGTCCAGATCGATGAGCCGACCCAGCCCGACGCGCGTGGCTGCCACGTTGCGGTCCGCCGGGTGTCGGTACATCGGGATCGCGGGCCCCGTCGGTCGTGTCGCGTCGGCGGAAAAATCAATCGACCCCGGCACCCGCCCCGCGACCACGCGCTGCACCTTCGGGGCAGCACCCCTGCGCGCGAGCGGCTCGACTTGCACCGGCCGACGGATTTCATACGCCTGCGCGAGCCGAAGTCGCCCAACCGGTTCGATCCCGTTCGAGTCCATGCCGACAGTGTAGGGGACTTCTTACCAGGTGTCATCGCAGAGGGACGGACGCCGAGTCTGAGTCCGCGAAGGCTCGGATATCTGCGATGACCTTTCCTTACGCCCGCGATCCGAGCCTTCGCCCGCAGCGGGCTCAGACTCGGCGTCCCGGCGTCAGGGTCGCGTGGCGTCGCGCAGGATGCCGAAGACGCTCTGGCTGTCGGCGTCGGTTCGGCCGTCCACGCGGTCCAGCGCGGTCTTGCCCAGGGCGTCTGTGGCGAACGCATCGGCGCCGGCGTCGAGCAGTGCGAGCACAGCATTGGTGCGTGCGGCTTCGGCGGCGACCATCAGGGGCGCCACGCCGCCCGCATCCGCCGCGTTCGCGTCCTGGCCCGACTCGAGCAGGATCTCGACGCAGCGCGCGTCGCCGCCCTGGGCCGCGAAGAACAGCGTGCCTCGGCCGCGCTCGGTTTTGATGTCGCGGCTGGCGCCGGCGTTGAGCATGGCCATGAGCGTGTCGCCGCTGCCGGACTGGGCCGCGAACATCAGCGCGGTCATCCCGCCCGCGCGGGCGGTGTCCAGCTGCGCGTCCTGGTCGATGATTGCCTGAACGGTCTCGGCGTGGCCGCCCTGCGCGGCGAGCATGAGCGGCGTCATCTGGGCCATCGCCGGATCGTCCCCGGCGTACATCGCGTCGATGCGCTCGTCCCCGGCCAGCGCGTCGCGCAGCGATTCGGTGTCGCCGAGGGCGGCGGCGGCGTGGAGCGACATCGCTGTGCCGGTCGATCGCTCGCCACCGCGTGCATCCTGCGTTTCATCGCCCGGCGTCGCGGCCTTGCGGTTGCCGGGCACAAAGATCCCGACCATGAGTATTCCGACAGCGATGACGACCACGCCGGCCGAGACGAACATACGTTGCTGATTCCATTGCGCCATGTGACACCTCCGTGTGTATGGGCCGGGCAGGGGCTGCCCGGGTGCTCCGACGCGCGAGCGTAGCGGCTCGAAGGGCTCGTGACAACCGTAAGGGCCCGATCGGGTGTGAATGAGCGATTCCAGGGGCCTGAGTGAGGCTGCGGCGGCGGGTCGGCCGATGAATGGGGCATGACTCCGGATCCTGCAACCCCGCCCAGGCGTTCGTACGTGGCGATCGGGATCTTCACGGCCGGGTATCTGGGTGTCTCGACGGCAGCTGCGATCGTCAAGGGCAACGGCGAGTTCGGGTTCTATCTCGGTGTGATGGTGGTGCTGATCACGGCGGTGATGCTGGTGAATCGGCGGATTCGGATGCCGATGGCGGCGTTGTGGGCGCTCACCGTGTGGGGATTGGTGCATATGGCCGGCGGTCTGGTGCCGGTGCCCGAGTCGTGGCCGATCCCCGATGAAGGGCAGCGCGTGCTGTACAGCCTGTGGCTGGTGCCCGATCTGCTCAAGTACGACCAGGCGGTGCACGCCTACGGGTTCGCGGTCACGACGTGGGTCTGCTGGGTGGCGTTGAGTCGGATGTGGGCGAGGGAGCACGGGGCGGCGCTACGGCCGACGCTGGGCCCGCTCTTTTTCGCCGTTGGGTGCGGGATGGGGCTGGGCGCGATGAACGAGCTGGTCGAGTTCGCGGCCACGGAGCTGCTGCCGGGCACCAACGTCGGCGGGTACACCAACACGGGCTGGGATCTGGTAGCGAACCTGGTGGGCTGCGTGACAGCGGGTGTGCTGATCTGGTTCTTCGGTAGGTCGGATCTCCGAGCCGACCTGTTGTGATTCCAAGCGCGAAGCCGACCCGTTGTGATTTCAAGCGCGAAGCCGACCCGTTCTGATTTCCAACGCGAAGGCCGCGAAGAGCGCGAAGGGGAGTCGGGCGGCTGGAAAACCAGCCATACGGGATGTGCATGCGGTTTCTGGAGAATTTACAGTACTGGACACCGTCACAATTGGGACCATTCATGTCTGCAGTCAAGGTTTCAAGTATGAAATCGGAAACGGAGATAGAAAATGAAGCGCACTCGACAGATCTATATGCCCCTTCTGGATGAAGACGTAGACGTCTGGCGGCCGGTTCAGGCCGAACACCTGCGCGGCAATGTCTACCGAATTCTGGAGCAGCCGCCGAGTCTGAAGGACGAATCCTGGAAATACAATCTTGGAGATGAAGTCTTGTGCGAAATGGTAGAATCAAGTAACGGCCGCATTCTCGCGGCAGTTCGAAAGGCAAATCTGTGTTGACGGAGTTGGTTCGAGCACCGGCCAGCTTGTGCAGTTCCAGTCGCCGTACAAGTCGCAGGGATCAAGGCACCGGGTGCCATCGGCGGTTTATCTGGCAGTGTGTCTGACGTACCCCAACGCATCGGTGGGCGAGCCACCAGCGGCACTCGGCGCACCCTAATACTTGGCTCATTCGAATGTCGCCAGGTATGCCTGCTTCAGTTTCTCGTGCAGCCCGTCAATCTGTTTCGCGATTGCATCAAGTTTCTGACCACACTCGCGCAACCCGAGCATCGGCTTACGTTCCCGCCGAGCTTGCTGACCCCACCTGATCGCTTCGGTGCAAACCTCATCAAACATACGCAAGATGTGGTGTCCGTCTGCGTATACGTCTGCCGGGAGAAGCAGGCGCAGATCGGCTGGCAGATCCATCTTGGCCAAGTCAGAAATCAGATTCGGGAACTGGATCAAGAACTGTTCGTAGTCGATATCGCAGTGAAGGAGGGCCGAGACCTTCATGTTCACGCTAGCGAGCGCGCGGTCCATCGGATCGAGCCAGCCAAGTGCCTTTGCTACCGCTTCTCTCTTGGCGTGCGCTAGCCTGTCCTTCTTTTCCTGATTCCAGCGACGAACCTCGATGGCTCTGGTAGCCCAATATGTGACCAGCCCACCGATTAGAACCCCTGCTAAAGGCCAGATCGCGTCGAGGATTCGGTCGATGGGCATGGTTTCTGGCCTCGAATCGTGTGATGGTCGTGACTTCGCGCTCTTCGCGTTGAGAATCAGAACAGGTCGGCTCGGAGATACGACGTACCTGAGACAGGTCGGCTTGGACCCCGGCGCGCCGGGGGACGTACCGGGGTCAGTCGTCATCGTGGCGGGGTTTGTAGGCGGCGACGACCTCGGCCTGCACGTTGGGGGGGGCCTGCTCGTCGTGGCTGTATTCCATGGCGAAGCTGCCCGCGCCGCCGGTCATGGACTTGAGCTCATTGGAATAGTTCTGAAGCTCGCTCAGGGGGGCGGTGGCCTTGATGACGCAGATGTCCGAGCCGACCATCTGAGTGTCCAGCACGCGGCCGCGCTTGGTGGACAGGTCGCCGGTGATGTCGCCGATGTACGAGGACGGCGCGGAGACCTCGAGCTCGACGAAGGGTTCGAGCAGCGCGGGGCGGGCTTTCTGCACGGCGTCGACGAAGGCGCGCTTGCCGGCCTTGAAGAAGGCGACCTCCTTCGAGTCCACCGCATGGTGCTTGCCGTCGTAGACCTCGACGCGGATGCCGCGGATGGGGTAGCCGGCGATCGCGCCCTCGCTGAGCGCCATGCGGATGCCCTTCTCGATGGCGGGCATGAACTGTTTGGGGATGGCGCCGCCGACGGTCTTGTTCTCGAACTCGAAGCCCTCCTCGTGATCGCGTGGCAGGGGCGCGACGCGGAGGTAGACCTCGCCGAACTCGCCCGAGCCGCCTGACTGCTTCTTGTGGCGGTGGTGGCCGTCGGCGTTGGCGGTGATGGTCTCCTTGTAGGCGATCCTCGGCTGTGCGGTCTCGACGTCGATGCCGAACTGCTCCTTGAGCTTTTCGAGGATGACCCGCAGGTGGAGTTCGCCCATGCCGCGCGCGACGGTCTGGCGCGTGGCGACGACGCGCTCGACGATGAAGCAGGGATCCTCGGCCATGAGCTTCTGGACCGCGGGGGCGAACTTGGCCTCGTCCTTGTGGTTTTTCAGTTCCAGCGCGAGCCCGTACATGGGCCTGGGCATGGGCAGCGGCACGAGCCTGAGCGTGTCCTTGGGGTCCGCGTGCAGAACGCCGTCAAACGCGATGTCTTCGACCTTGGCCACGGCACCGATCTCACCGGGGCCGAGCTCGGTGGCGTCGATCTGCTCCTTGCCGTTGAGCCGGAACAGCGCGCCGATGCGGAGCGGCTTTTTCTGGTCGTTGAAGCAGAGCTCGCCTTTGGCCCGGACGGTGCCCTGGTGGACGCGAAAGACGCCGAGCTTGCCGACGAAGGGGTCGGCGGCGATCTTGAAAACGTGGGCGATGACGGGTTTATCAGGGTCCGGCTGCGGGTGGACGATCTCGTTGTCGTCACTGCCGATGCGCGTAAACGAGCGCGGGTTGCCCTCGATCGGGCTGGGGCAGTACGCGGTGAAGATGTGCAGCAGGTCGTCCAGCCCCACCTCGGTCTTGGCGCTGGTGAAGCAGATGGGGATGAGGTGTCCCTCGCGCATGGCCTGCTCGAAGGCGGCGTGGACCTTGGCCTTGTCCAGACCCTCGGCGCCCTCGTCGAGGTACTGCTCCATGAGGGCTTCGTCGACCTCGACGCGGTTCGCGCCAACGGTGACTGACGCCAAGCCGGACCCCGGGAAGCAGCCCCAGTAAAAGAGTTGGTCTAAGTTACTTTCGCAACGGATTCCCCTGAGGTCGATCAACTTGTCACACCCGTGAACAACCCGGAATGTACATCCGCCATACCGGTCCCACCCCAACACGACAAACCAGGGTGTTGATGTCGAAGGCTGTAAGATATTCTTGAACGGAAGATTTTTCAACCCAACCGAGATTCGGTGGTGTTCCTTGCAAGACCTCAAGGACATCCTGCCGGTGCCGCCGCATAGAATTCTGATTGTAGCGGCCAGGTCAGCGCAAAAACGGGCGGAACAACTTTGCTCCGGCTCGTTGCCGTGTTACGACGTTGAAGTATTACCCAACGTTCCAGCGGACCCTACCGCCGCCACCGTTCAGGATGTCGTTGATACCGTAAAAAAACGATCTCCAGACTGGATCATAGCAATCGGTGGGGGCAGTGTGCTCGACACCGCGAAGGCTGCGGCTTTGATTGCCAACCATCAGAATGATGTTCTTGCTTTTCTCCGCGGTCATAGTCAAGTCAATACTCCTGGGATTCCTTGTATAGCCGTTCCGACCACCGGTGGGTCTGGTAGCGAGGTAACACCCTATGCTTCAATCACCGACACCCAGAATATGCGTAAGATTTCCTTGACGCACGATTATTTGTACCCAAAATATGCGGTGCTAGACCCTTCATTGACCTTCA
>JADFGU010000111.1 GCA_022567535.1 Planctomycetota bacterium
GGCGTTGTGGGGCCACTGCATGAGATCAACCCCGTGCGCGTAGAGTACTTCTGCGGAGTCCTCGGTGACCTGACTGGCCAACGGCTCCTGGAGATCGGCTGCGGAGGCGGCTTGATGGCCGAAGAGTATGCACGCCGGGGCGCCTCGCTAGCAGCAGTCGACCGCTCCGCCGCGTCGATAGCGATCGCAGCGCGACACGCTCGCGCGTCCGGCCTGAAGATCGCCTACGCGCCTTCCGTCGGCGAGCGCCTGCCGTTCACCAGCGGCAGCTTCGACGCTGTCGTCTCGGCGGATACCCTCGAGCATGTAGACGACGTCGACCTCGTTGTCAGTGAATCCGCGCGCGTGCTTCGCCCCGGGGGTGTGCTGGCGATGTCGTTCGATGTGTGCGACAGCAACCATGGCGTGCCTATGACATTCCCGGCTTCGAACGGCCATGCGATGACACTGGCAGAGTTCGAGCGCGACGTTTGGTCGCATGAAGCTTTCGGTCAGTTTTCGCCCATCGCGTGGAACATCGCCGACATGGCGCCGTTCCACGAGTGGCACAAAGCCACAGCCCCGCATCACAACTACGTCGTCGCAGCAGCGGTCCTGACGCGGACAGGACAGCGCTCCGAGCCGTCCCGGTAGGTCCCCCGGCGCGCCGCGGTCCGAGCCGACCTGTTCAGATTCTCAACGCGAAGCCCGCGAAGAACGCGAAGGCAGGACCAGCCGAGCTGCCAGTGGCGCCCGCCAAAGCCCTGCAGCGCTAAAGCGACTCAAGCTCGCTCAAAAGGGCTTCACAACTCATCGGGAGCACATC
Source organism: Planctomycetota bacterium (assembly GCA_022567535.1). Taxonomy (GTDB): domain Bacteria; phylum Planctomycetota; class Phycisphaerae; order Phycisphaerales; family UBA1924; genus JADFGU01. Next base: position 806 of record JADFGU010000111.1, read on the forward strand.
TGCCTGCAGGGGTTCTCCTGCCTCGTCGCGAAACAGGTCATGTTCCATAATCCTTATCAGTCGGTCCTTCCGCCAATGGGGACGAGTGACAGCCCCCTCAAACTCGCCCCGCCGCCACTGTGCGATCGTGATTTCGTTTAGGCGTTGAAAAGCGAATTGGAATGCCAGTTCCTTGGCCTTGGCTCCATCGCCTGCCTGCTGAGCGCGTCGGGCACGATCAATGAGCTCTGCAGTCATGTCGTTGACTCCTCTGGATGCCGACACGGCGATCCAGGAGATTAGACGCACACGATCGATCTTGACCCGGATGGGAGTTCGCAGATGGCAAACAGGCTCGGAGGACAGTTTGCAACGCGCCTCGATGGCTAGTCTGGTGCGATGCTGCCTATCGCATCGCTGCTTCAAGCATGTCAATGATGATCTTGTACGACTCTGCGCGCGCCAACTTGATCTTGGCTCGTTCAATATCGCCCATATCCGAAGCGCGCCATGTCATTCGCTCAGCTTCGTCTAGTTGCTTTTCATAGTGTGACCGAGCCTGGGAGACCATCTGAAGATCAACTTGAACACCACGATCAACCAACAGTTCTACCGAAAACGTCCGACCATCGCGGATCGCTCGTTGCATTGCTGATCGGCCATCCTGTTCCAGATCCGCACCGTTGTCGATGAGCAACGTGAGTGTCGCTGCATCTCGAGCCAATGAAATCGCTGGTTGTCCGTTTGAGTCCAGTAGATTGACGTCACAGCCCGCGGCAAGTAGCGATTGAGCGATGCTCGGACGAGCATAGGCATAATAAACCGCACGATGAAGCAAAGGCGTTCCGGAACTATCGAGCGCGTTCGGATCCCCGCCGCTCTGCAAGTAGCTTGACACGACGCTGTCACGTCCCTCACGAATCGCACGACTTACATCATCCACCGACGACCACAGTGCGCGGGTCCTTGACGTCTGTGGTTGCTTGACGTCGCAGCCTCCCGTCAGCGAGGTCACGATGGCGAAAGCGGCTAAGACATGGCAGACATTCGCAACGCGATTGCCGTGCTGACGGCTCGAGTGTTCGGACCAGGCAACGTGCGCGAGTGCGCGTACCGGAAAGCTCATTTCGTCATCCTCACTCGGCGGTCAGTCCTCGGCCAGTGTCTGGGGCGGGCTCGTCCGCTCCCCTGCGGACGAATTGTATGCGTCGGGCCCAAGGCGGCCCGCCGCGATTGCTCCGCCGACAGGGGAGCGGCACAGTGTGGGAGGGCGGGTGCTCGTCCTCTGCATCGGGCGGTAGCCCATACAATTCCTTGCAGGGATTGGGAAGCCACGCCTTCCCAAACCCTGCGGCAGGCTTTCCCAGCGAGGCGCGGCCGCGATCGTGCCAGTTCGCGACGTGTCAGGGATCGGCGGGAGGGCGGGGATCGCGGGGCGGGCCGTTCCGATCGCGATCGGCGTCGTTCGGATCGCAAGCGCAGCCGTTTCGATCGCGAGCGCAGTCGCTTCGATCGCAACCGAAACCGTTTCGATCGCAAGCGCAGTCGCTTCGATCGCAAGCGCAGCCGCTTGGATCGCAAGCGCAGCCGTTTCTATCGCGATCGAAATCGTTGCGCCACGCTCGCCCGGAGCGCCGCCGCGCTCCTGAACCGCTCTGATCAGCACGAAACCCGGTTCTTATCGGCGGCCCCATTTCCCCCCCCATTTCCCCGCCCCATTTCCCCGCCCCCTCCCCGCCACGCGCCTGCCCGCGTCGCAAGAAATATCCGCACATTTCGCACACTCCGCTCAACCGCGCCACACCGGTTCCCGATACCGGGCGCAGACGAGAGCAGAGTGAGCGAGGCCCGAGGGAATGTCCCGAGGGCAATGAGCAACACTCCTTGTCTCATAAAGGAGACGTGCCATGGCACGCAATATGCCCGGCAACGACCTGGGCGCACTGAACTGGCTGGAAGCACGCATCGTCGACTGGAACACGAACCAGGCCGCCATCGGCCTGACCAGCGGGCAGGTGATCGACCTGGCGCAAGACATCATCAACACGCGCGGCGCCTTCACCAGCGTCGGCACCGCCCGCGCCGCCTCCAAGGACGCCACGGGAAACTTCCACAGCAACGGCTCGGGCATGCGCACCCAGGCGAGCGGGATGATCTCGGCCATCAAGTCGTTCGCACAAAATAGCGCCGACCCGCAGGTCGTCTACGACCTCGCCAGCGTCTCGCCCGCCGACCCGCGCTCGCCCGCGCCGCCGCCGGCGCAACCGTTCAATCTCGCCGCGCAGCTCGCCAACAACGGCTCGGTGATCGTCTCGTGGGAGGGCACCGGGCCCGTCGGCACCATGTACGAGGTCTACCGCAGGCTGCCAGGCGAGACGGCGTTCGACCTGCTCGGCGTCGTGGACGCGCAGTCCAAGGAGTACACCGACGGCGGGCTGCCGCTGAACTCGACCTTCGCGACCTACCAGGTCCGCGCCGTGCGCGGCGACACCGCCAGCGCGTTCTCGACACAGTTCAACATCCAGTTCGGCCCCATCGCCCCGCCCATCGCCGGCGCCGCCGACGACATGGGGCTCGCCGCATAGCCGCGCCGCAAAGTGAATACACGCGGACGACCGAGGGCCGCCGCCAACGCGAGCACCCGATACGCCGTCCGCAGGACCTTTTGAAAGGGCCGCCGCCGGGTTCTGGGAAGGTTACCGGCGGCGGTTCTCATTGGTGATGTCGCGAGCCTCCGGCTCCCTCTCCCCCCTGGGAGAGGGTTGGGGTGAGGGTCTTCGCACGCGTGCGCATCCGGTCGATGTCGCGGCGCACTCCCCTCACCTTGCCGACCTCCGATCGGCATTTCCTCTCCCCGGGGTAGAGGATGCCCTGATGTCCGATGCCTGATGCCTGATGCCTGCTTCCTCATGCCTTCGCCCACACACCCGTCAGCCGCGTGTCCTCTTGTCGCACGCCTTCGCCGGGCACGAACGGGAACGGTGCGAGCGGATGAAACCAGTACGACCCCCACCGCCGCGATAAGAGCACCTCCGCGCGCGGCTGCAAACTATTCACGATCGACTCGACCGCTGTGCCGCGGCACGACGGATGCGCCGCCAGCCACACCAGCGCCGCGTCGCTCGGCGACAGCCCCCCCGCGTCCGCAGCCACGCGCTCCAGGTATGCATCCGCCTCAGGGTGCAATCGAAGATCGGTGTTCGTCGAGAGGTGGTTGCTCAGGTGTCTCTGAAGCGAATCCAGGTATGCCATCAGACCGGCTGCGGGCACGACCGCCCCGAGCACCACGAGCACGCCGCCCGGCCTGAGCGCGTCCCACATCGCCGCGATCACCCCCGCCGGATCCGCCTCGCACACGAGCATCTCGTCGACGACCGCAACATCCACCGCCCTGTCATATTCGGTGGAAACCATTTCCACGCGTCGAAACACGCGCCCCAGATCCGCCTCCAGCGCAGCCGGATCCATGCTCCGGGCAAGAACCCGGACGCGCCCGCCCACTGCCCGCCGAGCAAGGCGCAGCGCCGCTCTGGCGTGCGGCTCGCCCAACTCACGCAATTCCGTGCGCCCCGCCGTACAACCGCCCGCCGCTGCGCGCCCTTCACTCGCATCCGGCTTCACCCGCTCGCCCGATCGGACGAGATCCCATCGCGCGATGAACGCATCGGCGACGCGCAGCTTCTCGCGCATCGCCTCAAGCTCGGCCCGCACCTGTTCCGCGTCATCGCCGAGCATCTCGCCACGCTCATCCAGCACGCGAAACGACACGTCGAGCATCGACCGCACCACAGCCCGGTTGTCCGCGCTCTTTTGCCCCTCGTGCACGCGCAGGCACGCGATCGGCCGGTCGAACGCCTCGAACCGCGCCCCCGACAGCACCATTTGCACCCACAGCTCGTGATCCATCGAGTAGTGGTTCTCGACGTTCAGCCCGCCCAGCGCGCGAAACCTCGACAGGCGAAAGAACGCCTCGGGCTGACAGATCAGCCGCCCGTTGAACCACCGCGACCGCAGCCTGAGCAGGTTGGCCGCGCTCATCGGCTCCGGCGGGCGCGGATCCCACACCGTCGCGCCTTGGAGGTCCACGAACCGGCACCGCCCCACCAGCACGTCCGCCCGTGGTCGCCGCTCGATCTCGCTCAGCACCGCCGCCAGCGCACCGGGCTCGTACCAGTCGTCCGCGTTCAGCCATGTGGCAAAGGATCCCCGCGCTTTGGTCAGCCCGCGGTTGATCGCATCGGACTGCCCCGCATCGGGGGCCGACTCCCAGTGCGCGACCAACGCTCGATGAGCCCGGGCCTGCTCGGCGATGATCTCGGCCGACCCGTCCGTGCTCCCGCCGTCCATGATGATGTGCTCGATCGTGCCGTCCGCGACCTCCTGCGACGCGACCGACTCCAGGCACGCCCGCACCCACCGCGCCTGGTTCAGACAAGGCGTCACGATGGACAGGACGGGCTCAGCCACGGCTCGGTCGTGAGTGTACGGCCGATACCATCTGTCACGGTTCCGCCACACACCACTGGAGCAAAGCGTGCTCGCCGACCTGTACCGCAACCGCAGCTACATCTGGCGCACCGCCTGGGCCGACGTGCGCCACCGCTACGCCGGCTCAGCCGCGGGCGTCATGTGGAACGTCCTTCAGCCCCTCTCGCTCATACTGGTCTTCTCCGTCATTTTCACGCAGGTGATCGACCGTGGTGTGCTGGGCCAGGACGCCCTTAGCATCGCCTATCCCGTCTACCTCTGCAGCGGGCTGCTGCCGTGGCTCGCGCTGTCGGAGTGTCTCTCGCGCGGCACGCTCGCCCTGACCCAGAGCGCCGGGTTGCTGCGCAGGCTGGCGCTGCCCGAATCCGTCTTCGTCGCCCGGGCCGCGCTCTCGGCCGGCATCGGTCTCGCCATCAGCATGGGCCTGTTCCTGCCGATCGCCTGGGGCGCGTTCGGGCTTGGGCCTTCGGTCGCGTGGCTCGCGCTTCTTGGCCCAGCCATCCTGCTCATTATCTTCGGCTTCGGCTTGTCGCTCGCGCTTGCCGCCGTGCACGCCCTGATTCGCGACACCGCGACGCTTGTCACGATCGTGCTGCAGGTCGGGTTCTGGTGCTACCCGGTGGTGTACCACCGCTCGTTCCTGCCCGGCTGGGCGGAGCGCATCCTCATCTACAACCCCGCGTATCCCTTCCTCCAGTCGATCCGGACGATCCTGCTCCTGGACCAGCTTCCCGGCCCCGGGCTCTGGCTCGGGATGCTCGCCTGGACCCTCACCACCTGCGCGATCGGCTCAACCGTCCTGCGCGCGTTGCGATCCTCAGTCCGCGACTCGGCCTAGCGCGCTTGCGCGCCACGCGCCGCGTCCGCCCCTTCGTCTCCCCCTCCCGTTCCCCTCCCCCACTCCGTCTCTCCGTCTCTCCGTCCCTCCGTCTGTAAACAAAAGTTCCACGCGCTGCGGCTGTATTTCTCCGCGACCAGGCGTTGAACTTCCGATCGGGGCCAATCATCGACGGGAAAGTCGGCGTTCCAGGCGGCGCATAGCACGAAGCGGACCTCATCGGCCGTAGCGGGCAGGTTTGTCACGAACGCGGCGTGCTCACGGTCCGCCCGATACGCCGGCTGACGCGGCGGCGATTTGAGCAGCCGGGCGACCTTGTCCAAATCGAAGTCGTACAGCACCGTTCCGTGATACAAAAAATTGTCGCGACGGCAGCGGAGGCTGTTGCCCGAGAACTTCTTGCCCGCCAGGGCCAGATCGCTGGTGCCCTCGATGCGGACCCCCTCGACCAACCGGCCGAGCACCTTGGCGTGGCGCTGCAAGACAAAACCATGTGCCTGGTCGATCATGCGCAAAAGCGGGTATTGCTCGTAGCCGAGCACGAGCGAAACCATCAGGCACCCCGGCCCGATCAGCACCGCCGCCCCGCCGCTGGTGACCAGGGCAAACGCCTGGCTGGTGGTCAGGGCTTGGGCGTCGCCCCCCACCCGCTGCAACAACAAGGCCTGGCGGGCCTCAGCCAGTAGGTTGCCGCCGTCGTTGCTGCTGCTGCCGTCCACGCCGATGCCGACCTTGGCACCCTGTTCGATCAATTGCTGGATCGGCGGAATTCCTGACGCCAACCGCATATTCGAGCACGGGCAATAAGACACGCCGGTCTGCGTCTGTGCGATCAGCTTGATTTCATCGTCGCTCAAGTGCACGCAATGGGCCAAATACACGTCCGGCCCCAGCCAGCCGTGCTCGTGCAAATACGCGATCGGCCGGACACCGAAACGGTCGAGGCAGTACTTTTCCTCATCTTTCGTTTCGGCGGCGTGCGTGTGGAGCAGCACGCCCAGCGAGCGGGCCAACTCCCGCGTATCGCGGAACAACTCGGTGCTGACGTTGAACGGCGAACAGGGCGCCAGATCGATACGCCGCAGGCTGTGGGGCGCGGGGTCGTGGTATTGCTCCACAACGCGCCGGCAATCGTCCAGAACGCTCTCGTCACGCTCCGTGCAGTTGTCCGGCGGCAAGCCGCCCTTTGATTGGCCGACGGTCATGCTGCCGCGGCAGGCGTGGATGCGGATGCCGAGTTCCTCCGCCGCCTCCAGCACCGCCTCCAGCCGTACGTCGCTGCCCTGTGGGAACAAGTAGAAATGATCGCTGGTCGTCGTGCAACCGGACAGCAGCAGCTCCGCGATGCTGACCTTGGCGGCCGTCTTGACGGCGTGGTAATCGATATGCTGCCAGCGCTTGTACAACTCGGTGAGCCACGTAAACAGCGGCGCGTCCTGAACTGCATTTAAGCCGCGTGTGAGTGTTTGATACAAGTGGTGGTGCGTGTTGACCAGGCCGGGGATAACCAAATGGCGATCCGCGTCGATCGCCTCATCCGCTTGACCCGGTTCGATGGCGCCG
>JADFGU010000112.1 GCA_022567535.1 Planctomycetota bacterium
TCACCGTCAATGACGTGCTGTCGGCGATCAACAACGAGACCGCCCTTTCGGTGACGGCATCGGTCGAGGGCGGGCACCTCGTGCTCTCGCACCCGACGCTTGAATTCGAGGTCCAGGACTCGCAGGGGTACACCACGGCGACAAGTCTTGGGATCAAGGGTACGAGCGGCTCGTTTGTCCTGACCGGGTTGCCCATCCACTACCTCTCCTCTGGCTCGGCGCTGTCGCTGCTCAACGACGGCAACGGGGTGTACCAGGACACCAAGAGCATCGCGGCTGGGTCGCTGAAGTATGATTTTCAGATCTTCGTCGAGGCGCCCGGCGGGGGCGACGACGTGACGGTCAAGGTCAATATCTCGACCATCCATGAGGAGATCACCTTCGAGGTTCTGGAGACGGCGGTGACGTCGCTGGGCGGCGCCATCCAGCGGATCAACGACGCGTTCGTCGCCGATGGGATCGACGCCCACATCAACGCGGCCATCAGTGCCGACGGGACGCGCATCGAGATCACGCGAACCGACGCCGGCGGCGACATACAGGTGTTCGAGCACCTGACGACGCCTGGAAACACGGCGGCAGACCTTGGGATCTGGACGGAAGACCCGGTGACGCTCGGCGCGGGCGGCACGCACCCGGGCGACCGATTGCTGGCCGGGCTCAACTCGACCCTGGTCAGCAACCTCGTGGGCGGCGGGACGGACCTGGGCGACGGGGCGATCATCTTCACGCTGCGCGACGGGTCGAGTTTTACGGCCACGGTTGATCTGGACGGGTCCGTGAACGAACTGATGCGGAAGATCGAGGTGGATTCGGAGCTGGTCGCCGGAGTCAACCGCGTCTCGGTGACGCTGGACGCGACGGGCACGGGGATCGTGATCACCGACCTGAACAGCGGAGCGGGGACGCTGATCATCTCCGGCACGGTCGGGGCGAACACCGCCCTGGCGCTCGGGATCGAGACGGACCTTGCGGGCGTGGCCTCGGACACGGTCTCCAGCGGCAACCTCCAGCACGCGTACCTGTCGCACGCGACGCAGCTGACGGACCTGAACCACAACAAGGGCGTCGGCACGGGGTCGTTCACGATCACGGATTCGACCGGGGCCCAGACCACGATCACCATCGACTCGGGGGACCGCTCGATCGGCGACGTCATCAAGTCGATCAACGGGGGCAGCGCGATCAAGGTCCGGGCGCGGATCAACGACACCGGGGATGGGATCCTGCTGTACGAGCCGGGAGCGGCCATCGGGCAGAAAATCACCGTCACCGACGAGACCGGGGCCGTCGCCAGGGGGCTCGGGATCACGGGCGAGGCCAGCGGCGACGGGGCGGAAAACTTCATCGATGGCTCGTTCGAGCGGCGCGTGGAGTTCGACGCGACCGACACGCTGGACGACGTGGCGCGCAAGATCAACGAGGCCGGAGCCGACGTCACCGCGTCGGTGGTCAGCACCGGCTCAGGGAGCAACCCGTACAAGCTCAGTCTGTCGAGCAAGTTCTCGGGCGATGCCGGGCGGTTCATCCTGGACACCGGCGGGTACGATCTCGGGCACACGACTCTGGAGACCGGGCGGGACGCGGTGGTGTTCTTCGGCGGGGGCGACCCGGCGACGGCCGAGCTGCTGGTGAGCTCGTCCAACACGCTGGACAACATCCTTGGCAACGTGACGATCGACCTGAAGCAGACGAGCACGGAGCCGATCCAGGTCACCATCACGCGCGACAACGAGTCGATCGAGGATAAGGTCGTCGCCTTCGTCGAATCGTTCAACGACCTCATCAAGCGGATCGACTTCCAGACCCGGTACGACCAGGAGACTGAGATCCGCGGGCCGCTGCTGGGCGACAGCACGATGATCGGGCTGCGCACGGTCCTGTTCAACACCATGTTCGGCGAATCGGAGAACGTGACGGGTACGTTCGACCGGCTCCTGCAGGTCGGGCTGACCATCGGTGCCGGGGGCGTGATCGAGTTCGACCGGGATCGGTTTCGCGAGGCGATGGAGCAGGATCTCGAGAGTGTCGAGGCCCTGTTCGCGGAGCGCGTTCTCAAGCCCAAGGTCCCTCAGCCCATCCCGGGGGTGCCCGGGGCCACGTTCACGGATCCGAACGCCCGCGACGAGTTCAGCTCGCTCGGTGTGGTGGGACAGCTGGAGGAGCTGGCCAGGCGGTACATCGACTCGGTGGACGGCGTCCTGACGCTGCGCACGCGCTCGCTGGACGATCAGATCGCGCTGCAGAATCGCCGGATCGCGCAGTTCGACATCCAGCTCCAGGCCCAGCGGGTGAAGCTCGAACGCCAGTTTCTGGCCATGGAGAAGGCGATCGCGAGCCTGCAGGGCATGCAGGGGATTATCGCGTCGATCTCCGCCCTGCGGTAGAACTTGCCGACGGCGATGGGTGGTGCGAGGTGCTCAAGTCGTGCGGGCCCGGCGTCGATAACGGAGGAGAATGCCACACCACCCGAACAGCGCCGACGCGTACCTGAAGACCAGGGTTCTGACCGCCAGCCCCGAGCAGCTCAGGCTGATGCTGCTGGACGGCGCGATCAAGTTCGCCCGGCAGGCCAGGGCGTGCCTGGAGTCCAAGGACCACGAGGCGAGCTTCGAGGGGTTCAGCCAGGCGCGTGCGATCGTGATGGAATTGATCGTGACGATCGATCCGGAGCCGGACCCGGAACTGGCCGGACGCGTGAAGTCCGTCCTCTCGTTCATCTTCAGCGAGATGGTGGAGGCAAGCATGAGCAAGGATGCGTCGCGGATGGACCAGCCGATCCAGCTGCTCGAGTATGAGCGCGAGACTTGGGCCCTGTTCATCGAGCAGCTATCCAGGGAAAGGGCCGGCGCCGAGGTTCCCGACGCGCTCAGCGAGCCCAAGCCGGACGCACGCCCGAAACTCAGCGTCGAGGGCTGACCGATTCAAGCCTGATCATCGGGCCGGCGTGCAGGCCAACTGTGCCGCCCAGTTCTCAAACGCGAAGATCGGGCGGACGCTTGCATCGATGAGGCGGTGGCTCTCGTCGAGCAGTTCGAGGGCGCGGGCGGCCCACTCGGCGGCGTCGGCGTCCGGGCTGCGCAGGCGGGCACGCAGGTGCGACGCGATGAACCGAACGACCAGGCCCGCAGCCGCTTTGTTCGCCGCGTCCTTGCTCGCGTGCCTGTGCCCGGCAACCCATTGCTCGGACCAGGCCTTGATGAGCTCGTCGATCGTGGAGCCGAAGTGGATCGGATGACGCTGCGCGATGAGCTCGTCGAGCATCGGTTCGAGCGACCCACACCACTCGGGCAGGCCCGTCGTGAGCGCAAGCATCGCCTGTCCAGGCGAGCCGGCGGCGAACTCGAGCAACCAGTCCTGATGTCCGGCGGGAACGTCCAGACTCGCGTCGGAGATCCACCGCTGCATCGCCTCATGCGACAGCGGGCGGAACGCGACGCGGCTGCATCGGCTCCGGATCGTCGGCACGAGCCGGTCGGCGGCTGAAGAGACGAGGATCACCAGCGTGCCCGGTGGCGGCTCCTCGAGCGTCTTGAGCAGTGCGTTCTGACCCTCGCGCGCGAGCAGCTCGGCCTCGTCCACGATGAAGACCTTCGAGGCGAGTGCGCCCTCGGTCGCGCCGGTGAGCCCGGCCGGCTCGATGAGAAACTCCTTGACCACCTCCAGCGGGATGTTGCGCTGCTTCTGGTCGCGGACCTTCTGGTCGCGGCTGAAACGGGCCAGCTCCTTGACGATGATGTGCAGGTCGGCGTGTGTGCCGCTGGCGAGTCGGCGCTGGGTCGGGCTGTCGGGATCGGGCCGGACCCTGCCGGTCAGGTCGGCGGCGCTGGATGGATCGAGCGCGATCGCGGCGAAGGCGAGCGCGGCGGTGAACTTCCCCACGCCCGACGGGCCGTGGAAGATCCACGCGTGGTGGAGTCGGTCCGAGACGATGGCGGCATCGATCTGTGCCACCGCGTCGTCCTGCCCGACGAGCGCGTCCAGCGCGATCGGAGTGGTGACCGGGAGCTGCTCACCGTGCGTCGTGTCGATGGCTTTGACTCGCGTGGCCACGGGAGAATTGTAATCACCGGGCGAGCCCCCTGCGCGAGAAAGTAGTTTCTTTGCGCCACCCAACAGAGCCCCCTGCGCGAGCAGGGGGTCCTCTTCTTACTACAGAACACCAACAAATCCGAGCCCCCGACGGCAGTCGGGGTTCGTTTTCGCCATGCATGCGTCGCGCGAAGAGACCCCCTGCTTCCGCAGGGGGCTCGGTTTTGTAGATGCGTTGAGAGTTGACGAACAGGACCCCCTGCTCGCGCAGGGGGCTCTGAAAGATCGCTACACGTGGCGGAGTTTGTTCAGGCCGTTCATGGCGGCGACTTTGTAGCACTCGGCGAGCGTGGGATAGTTGAAAACCGCATTGACGAAGTACTCGACGGTGGCGTTGAAGGCGATGGCGGTTTGGCCGATGTGGATGAGCTCCGTGGCGCCGGTGCCGATGGTGTGGACGCCCAGGATGGCGTGCGAATCCTGATGGATGAGCATCTTGAGCATGCCCGTGGTGTCGCCCAGGAGGTGGCCTCGGGCGATTTCGCGGTAGTTGGCGATGCCCGCTTCGTAGGGAATGCCCTCTTCGGTCAGCTGCCCTTCCGTCCAGCCGACCATCGATATCTCGGGGACCGAGTAGATGCCGTAGGGCAGCAGCCGGGGCACGGACTCGCACGGCAGATCAAACATGTGGCACGCGGCGAGGCGGCCCTGCTCCATGCTGGTCGAGGCGAGGGCGGGGAAGCCGACGACATCTCCGGCGGCGTAAATGTGCTCGACGGCGGTCTGGTAGCTTTGGTTGACCTGGATACGGCCTCGGTTGTCCGCTTCGAGGCCGGCAGCCGCGAGGTTGAGTTCCGTGGTTGCGCCCTGACGACCGATGCAATACAGCAGGCAATCGGCGCGGAGGGTCTTGCCGGATTCGAGCGTGACTTCTGCCATGCGTTTGTTGACGCTGCGCGCTCCTGTGGGCGGCTCGATGGACTGGATTTTGACCGCCTTTTCGCCGAGGCGGAGGGTCATGCCCCCCTGGCGGAGCTGGTATTGCAGTGCTTCGGTGATCTCCCTATCGACGAAATCGAGCAGTCTTTGTCGGCCTTCGACGAGGGTGATGCGCACACCCAGCGCTTGGAGCATCGAGGCGTATTCGGTGCCGATGACGCCGCCGCCCACGACGATCATCGAGTGCGGCAGATAGGCGAGGGTTGGCAGTTCGTCGGAGGTGATGAGGTTGTTCTGGTCAAAGCTCATGCCCTCGGGGCGGGCGGGCACGGTGCCGACCGCGATGAGAAAGTGGTCCGCGTGTATGGTGCGGTGGCCCATCGCGCCCTCGACCTCGACCGTGTGCTCGTCCCTAAAGCTCGCCGTGCCGTGGAAATTCTCGATGCCGTTCGAGCGGAAGTGTTTCGTGACGAGTTCGACCTCGGTCTTGATGATGTCGTGGCAGGAACTGAGGATGTCTGAGAACCGGGCGTTCCGGGCGGCGAAAAAGTCGCCCTGAGAGGAGATCGCCGAGGGTCTGCCGGACGCCGCGAGGATCGCCTCGCGGATGGCCTTGCTCGGGATGGTGCCGGTGTTGATGGCCGCTCCCCCGACCACCTCGGTCCGCTCCAGGACGATGACCTTTTTGTCGCACTTAGCCGCCTGGATGGCAGCCCGCTGGCCTGCGGGGCCTGAGCCGATGACGCACAGGTCGTAGGTGGATGAGGGACGTGATTCGGTCATCGGGCTCTCGCGAAGTGAGGCGGACGGATAGTTTATCGACCGGAGAGGGCGGTGAGGTGAACCTTGCCGCGATTCGGCTGCGGCTAGGATATCGCTGCGTGAGGCACGGATTGCCCGCTCGCGGCCATCAGACCGACGGGGTGCCGAGACTTTGAGGGCAGCGTTCCGCCCAGCCGAAGTGGTGTCAGCCAGCGTTCAATGGAGTGTCGATGTCCTTGTCGAGCGAGCAGAGCGTGGGTTCGAGGATGACCAGCGCCCAGGTCCGGCGCGCGTTTATCGAGTTCTTCCAGGGCAAGGGGCACGAGTTTGTGGCCTCGTCGCCGGTGGTGCCGGTGGACGATCCGACGCTGCTGTTCACTAACGCGGGGATGAACCAGTTCAAGCCGATCTTTCTGGGGCAGGCGGTGCCGGGGAGCAACTTTGCCAGGCTCACGCGGGCAGTGAACAGCCAGAAGTGCATCCGTGCCGGCGGCAAGCACAACGACCTCGACGACGTGGGCAAGGACACCTATCACCACACGTTCTTCGAGATGCTGGGCAACTGGTCGTTCGGAGACTACTTCAAGGATGAGGCGATTCGCTGGGCGTGGGAACTATTGACCGATCGATTCGGGCTCGACGGCGATCGGCTGTACGCGACGTACTTCGAGGGGGACGAGCGCACGGGGCTCGAGCCGGACATCGAGGCCAAGGAACTGTGGCTGCGGTTTCTGCCCGAGTCGCATGTGCTGCCGGGATCGTACAAGGACAACTTCTGGGAGATGGGCGAGACCGGGCCTTGCGGGCCTTGCAGCGAGATCCACTATGACCGGATCGGGGGGGGGGGCGGGGATGGTCGCGACGCAGCGGCACTGGTGAACCGCGAGGATCCGGACGTGATCGAGCTCTGGAACCTGGTGTTCATCCAGTTCAATCGCGAGAGCGCGACGGTGCTCAAACCGTTGCCAGCCAGGCACATCGATACCGGGCTGGGGCTGGAGCGTCTGGTGTCGGTGCTGCAGGGCAAGGCGAGCAATTACGACACGGACCTGTTCACGCCGCTCTTTGCGGCGATTGAGCGTGAAACGAACGCGCCGCACGCGTATTCCGGCAAGCTGGGCGAAGAGGACGAAGGCGACGTGGACATGGCTTACCGCGTGATCGCGGACCACGTGCGCACGCTGACGTTCGCGATCACAGACGGCGCTCAGCCGAGCAACGTGGGCCGCGGGTATGTGCTTCGCCGCATTCTGAGGCGTGCGGTCCGGTTCGGCCACCAGCGGCTGGGGGCCGAGACGGGATTCCTCAGTGCGCTCGTACCGACGGTGGTGAGCGAGATGGGCGACGCGTTCCCGGAACTTCACAAGGCTGAATCTCGCGCAATCGAGGTAATTCAGGAGGAAGAAGAGAGCTTTGGAAAGACGCTTGACAAGGGTCTCGGGTTCTTCGTTCGTGAGCTAGAAGAAGAAGTTGCCAAACAGCTCAAAGCAGAACACCCGGATAAAGAAATCCTCCGCGAGGTCCAAATCGACGGGCGAAGCGTCGACATTGTAATTCGTGATCCCGCAACGGGTCAGCAACAGCCCGTTGAAATCAAAATGCTCAATCCAAAAAGCGTGCGGCGGTTCTTCCACACAGTCGCACCGACTTTCCCGGGGAACACGATTTTCATGCTATACGACACCTACGGCTTTCCGCTTGATCTGACGCAGATGATGGCGGAGGAGCGCGGGCTCACCGTCGATGTCGAGGGGTTCGAGCGGTGCATGGCTGAGCAGAAGCAGCGCTCGCGGGCGGCGCAGAAGGCGACGGCGGGAGACGCGGGTGAGATCACGCTGCCGCCGGACGCGATCGCGCGGCTCAAAAAACTCGGTGTGGCGGCGACGGATGACTCGCAGAAGTTCTCGGGGCGCGACATGTCGTCGCGCGTGCGGGCC
>JADFGU010000113.1 GCA_022567535.1 Planctomycetota bacterium
TGAGGTGAACTCGTTCCTGGCGTCTCTCTCCGAATCCAACGTCCAGGTCATCGAGAAGGAGTCGATCGACGACGATACGACCACGGATCTCGACAAGATGGTCGAGGGCAGCCCTATCGTCACGCTGATCAACGTCGCCCTGCTGACCTCGATCAAGGCCGGCGCCAGCGACATCCACATCGAACCCACCAACCGCGGGACGCGCATGCGGCAGCGGATCGACGGCGTTCTGCGCGAACTCATGAATCCACCGCCGGGCATGCACTCGGCCATCGTCTCGCGCGTCAAGGTCATCGGCAAGATGGACATCGGTGAACGCCGTCTGCCACAGGAGGGCCGCGTCCACATCGTCGCGGAAGGACGCGAGATCGATCTTCGCGTGTCCAGCATGCCGACGCTGCTCGGCGAGAAGCTCGTCATCCGCATCCTCGATAAGGACAACCTCAAGGTGCAGTTGTCGGATCTGGGAATGCGTGTGAGATCGCTGGAGAGCGTGCGCCGCGTGCTGGCCCGCCCGTACGGGCTCCTGCTGGTCACGGGACCGACCGGGAGCGGCAAGACGACCACGCTGTACTCGGCAATCGACCTGCTGCGCGGGCCCACGCGAAACATCGTCACCGCCGAGGATCCGGTCGAGTATCGGCTTGACTATGTCAACCAGGTGCAGGTGCAGGAATCGATCGGGCTGACCTTCGCCCGGGTGCTGCGGAGCCTGTTGCGGCAGGATCCGGACGTGATGATGGTGGGCGAGATTCGCGATCAGGAGACAGCCCGGGTGGCGATCCAGGCCGCCCTGACCGGCCACGTCGTGCTTGCCACTCTGCACACCAACGACGCGCCCGGAGCGATTGCGAGGCTGGTGGACATGGGCATCGAATCGTACCTCATCTCGGGCGCGTTGCAGGGCGTCGTCGCCCAGCGGCTGGCGCGGATGATCTGCCCCGCGTGCGCGACGAACTACTACCCCGTCGAGCAGGTGCTGATCGACGCCGGGCTGGACCCGGGCGAGGGGCGGTCGTTCCGCAAGGGCGAGGGATGCCGGCAGTGTCACGACAGCGGGTTCCAGGGACGCCTGGGCATCTTCGAGGTCATGGAGGTCAACGGGAACATGCGTCAGCTGATCCACACCGGCGAGCCCACGCACGCGCTGCGGCAGGTTCTGCGGCGCAGCGGTGTCTATTCACTGCGACGTGAGGGTGTCGAGCACGCCTTGGAGGGCAAGACCAGCCTTGAAGAAGTCCTGCGCGTCACGAGCATCGAGGACGATCAGTCCTGCGCCGACGATCAGGCCGATACCAGCGGGGCCGCGGCATGAAACTGACGTACGAAGCGTATGACTCCGACGGCACTCGGGTCACGGACACCATCACCGCCGGAACGGTGGCCGAGGCGTCCGACAAGCTGCGCGCCCATGGCCTGATCCCGCTCTCGGTGCGCCCATGCGACTCGGACGCCGATCGCCCCTCGGTGCGTTCGGTTCGGCTGCGGCGACGGAACGATCTCAAGCGTGTGAGTGACTTCTGCCGGCAGTTGAGCGTGCTCGTCGGTGCTGGGACACCGGTCGTGCAGGCGCTGGGCGCGGTGGAGCGCCAGCAGGACGATCCGGTGTGGGCCGGGATCGTCACCGACATCCGCTCGCGGGTTGAGAACGGCGCGTCGCTTTCAGGAGCGCTCGAGCATCACAGCAAGCGGTTCGATGTCGTCTGCCAGAGCCTCGTCGCGGCCGGCGAGTCGAGCGGCCAACTGAAACCCATGCTGGACCGCCTGGCGCACATGACGCGTCAGAGGCTGCGCACGCGCAACGCCATCATGGGGTCGCTGGCGTACCCGTCCATCCTGCTGTTCGTCTCGATGGCCGTGATGGTCGCGATGATCACGTTTGTGTTGCCACGCTTCGCCGAGCTGTTCGATACGCTTGACGCCCCGCTTCCGCCGAGCACGCAGCTGCTCATGGGCTTCAGCTCTTTCATTCGCATGTACTGGTGGGCGCTCGTGCCCGCTGTCGTCGGGACCGTCGTCGGCGCAATATTCTGGGCGACACGACCCGCGGGCAAGCAGACGATCGGGAACTACATGCTGAGCGTGCCCGTACTCGGCCGGGTCGCGCAGCAGCTCATCACCGCGCGAATTGTTCGCCTCCTGGGTACGCTGCTCGAGAGCAAGGTGTCTCTGCTGGACGCGCTCGAACTGTGCGGGCAGGCCGCGGGCAACGAACGATATCGACAACTGATCGACGCCGCCCAGGCCGCCGTCACCGACGGCGATACCCTCACCGCGGCATTCCGAAACTCCAGGCTGATCAGCCCCACGGTCGTCGAGGCCATGGACACCGGCGAGCGCACGGGCACGCTCGGCTCGGTGCTGATCGGCATCGCCGACGTCCTCGACGAGGACAACGAGATGACACTGCGCACGATGTCCACCATCGTCGAGCCGTTCATCCTCATTCTGCTCGGCTTTGTCGTCGGGTTCGTGGCGCTGAGCATGTTCCTCCCACTGCTGGATCTGACGTCGGCAACACAGGGAGCCGCGTGATGAGTCGCAGCGGCGCGAACGTCGGCGTCATCGGACTGGATGTGTGCTCGCGGCACATCGCGGCGGTCCAGCTCACCAAGCGCGGCGAGATCGCAGCCGCGGCACGCTTCTCGCGCGTCGAGACCGGGCTCCCCCTGTCCGCCCGCGAGTCGGATCGCATCGCTGAGATCCTCGATCGGCAGGGATTCCGCGGGAAGCAGGTTTCGGTCGGTCTGCCGGACCCGGCTCTCATGTGGGCGTCGTTCTCGCTGCCGCCGAGGTCGAGCGGCGCACCGATCGATTCTCTCGCCGTGGCCGAACTGGCGAGCAACGCGGGTCTGTCCGTCGATCAGATCACAGCGGGGTGCTGGGACGCACCCGACTTTGCGCGGGCGGGGGAGCAGACGCAGGTGGTTGCTGTCGGATGCGGAAACGACAACGCCAACGAGTTTCTTGAACCGCTGGACCGGGCTGGCTTCGATGTCGTATCGCTCTACCCCAGGCCGTGCGCCGCCGTCGCGGCGTGCGAGCCCATGGTCAGGCCGGGCGGAGGGCTCGTCGCGCTGATCGAGATCGGCGATACGGGATCGTCACCGCAACTGCTCATCGCGGGGCTTCCCATCTATCATCGATGCACGTCCGAGATCGGGGTGGACCACCTTCTCGCTGAAATTGAAAAGCGCCTCGGCTTCGATCGGATGTCGTGTGAATTTCTGATCGAGCGAATGAATACGCCCTCGGGACTGGACACTGACGCCGGCTGGGTTCTGGTCGAGATCGCCCGGCTGATCAGCACGTACCTTGACACGCTCAGCGACGAGATTCACACCGCGCTCAACTACGCGTCGTATCGCTATCCGCACGTCGCGACGGATCGGGTCATCCTGTTCGGCCAGGGCGCGAGACTGCCTGGTGTCCGCGAGCACGTAGGACAGCAGATCGGGTACAGCCCCATGATCGCGACGCCGAGCCGGTTCGCGACGTGTCCGTCGCATGTCGCGCATATCACCGACGATCCCGCACTTATTGTCGCGCTTGGGCTGGCCAGGCACGGGGGTGAGCCATGATCTTGGCAAATCTATTGCCGGCAGCTCGCCGGATGGCACGACGCCGAAACATGCGCACGCGAGCGTGGATCGGCGGCATCTGCATCGGCTCGATCGTGCTCACCGGTATGTTTGTGACCGTCGCGGCCACCTGGCGCGACGATCGCGCGCAGCTCCGCGAGATGCTTGAGGACTCGGAAGGATCCAACCGGGCGATCAAGGATCGGATCGTTTCTCTCGATCGCGAGCTCGAGCACGCCTGGGCGGGGCTCTACGCGGCGGAACGAATCAGAGATCAGCCGGACTGGAGCATCCTGCTGGCTGCTGTCGCCGCGCGCACGGGCGAGCAGATCGTGCTCGCTCGGATCGGGCTGGAGCGGCCCGCACCGACGCGACCTCTGAGTCGCACGCCTGAGGGGGTGGCCGCGGCTCAGCCACGCCCACAGCCACGGGACCTGGTGCTCTCCGGCACCGGCGTATCCGCCCACCAGGTATCGCTGTTCTCAGTCCGGCTGGAAGAGCTGAGTCTGTTCAGTCGGGTCATCATCCAGCAGAGCGCGCGCGACCAGACCGGGCTTGAAGGCGCCATCGCGTTCACCATGCGGTGCACTCTCATCGAGGAGGTGGACTAGCCCATGCAGACCCGCCTGAGCACGTTCTTCAAGGTCGACATGAGCGGCGCCATCGCCTCGCTTGTCATCCTCGGCGCGGGGTACGGGGTCGGGTTTCGCCCCATCTTCGACGCACGATCCGAGCGTCGCGCCCTTCATCAGCGCCTCGAGGCGTCACGGCAACTCGCCGCCCGGCACCGCGTGGATGAGCAACGAATCGACACGGCGCTGGCCGACGTGCGCGCGCGGATCTCGGGAGCCATCCGATTGTCGGACCGGGCGCAGGCGAACCACACCATCAGCCTGATTACGGAGTTGGCGCAGAACACCGGGCTGATCGTAGAATCGAGCACGGCCGGCGAAACGAAAGACAACGAGTTGCACGCGATCGTTCCGATATTGCTGTCGGGAAAAGGGAGCTTTCTGGCAACGACGCGCTTCATTCATGCGCTCGTCGAGCAGTATCCCGACGTGAACGTCCGATCATTCCAGATCGCGACCAGCACGGCGGCGACCGCCGAGACGCCCGAGTTTCACCTCGAACTGGCGTGGTATGTGCTGCCGGAGCGGGACAAATAATATCTCGGCAGCCACCTTGAAATTCACGCGTGTGTTTGCACCCGTATATCCGTGTCCAGGGAGCGGCTTATCCTGAGCGCGATTCTCGGAACCGGGATCGTCGCGTTGGCGGTCGATCGCTTTGTGCTGAGTGGCGATATTACGGGTCCGACCGTTGCCGTTGCCTTCCAGGCGACGTATGCCGTGTCGTCCTCACCGGCCACGACCGTCGAGGAACAGGGCAAACAGGCGTCGCTCGGCGCTCGCCTGCATCAACTCAAACAGTCCGAGAATCTCGATCTCTCCGAGTTGCCCGACATCTTCTCCGCGGAGCACCGCCAGGGGGACATCCAGCGCGAGGCTGCGCCAGACACCATCTTGGTGGCAGAGCGGAAGTTTCTCAGGGAGCATCGGCTGGTCGGGGTGATCGCGAGCCGCACGGGCGGCGACCTTGACGACTTTGCGGGCGAAGCCGCCTTCATCGAGGTCACGACCGCGAGCCAGCCCAAGCCTTTCGTTCGACGAGTAACCGTGGGCGACCGCCTCGACGGGTTTTCGGTCGTGGAGATGGGGCTTCGCGGATCAGAGGGCCTGCAGTCGCCGTATGTGCTGCTCGCCCAAAACGGTCGCACAATCAGACTCTCCGCGTCAAACGGTCAGTAGATTGGCCGCGACTCTCTCTTCGCTCCGCTCGAACACCGATACGGATGAAGTCGGCTGCACAGCGATCAGCGGAGCCGACTTGCCACGGAGGCGACCGCATGTCTGACTCTCGAAAACGAACCCGAGCATTCAGCCTCATCGAACTGGTTATTGTCGTCGTGATTATCGGAATCATCGGTGCCATGGCCATCCCACGCATGAGCCGCGGGAGCAAGGGCGCCAGCGAAAACGCTCTGCGCGGCGACCTGGCCGTGCTTCGTAACTCGATCGAGCTGTACGCTGCCGAGCACGATGGCGACTACCCGACGCTCCTCAACTTCGAGCCGCTGCTTGAGACCTATTCGGACGCGGCCAGCAACCCTAACCCGTCGAGGACCGCCACCTTTGAGTTCGGACCGTACATCCATTCGATCCCCGCTGCCCCCGTCGGGCCGTCCAAGGGTCTGACCACCGTCGGCGCCTTGGCGGGACCGGGCATCGCATGGGTCTACGACGCAATCACCGGAAAGATCGTGATCTATGATGGTGGCGAGCTGGACTCCAAGGGCGTCCCGTTCAGCTCGTATTGATTTTCCTCGGATTGGCGCGCGCGGGGAGGATGGACGTGCCGCTTGACGCTTCTCGCCACGTCTTTGCATCAAAGCACAGTCGGCGTCGCGCACTCTTTGGGCCACAATGCATGCCGCGACACGTGCGCCCGGCGTTCAGTCTTATCGAGCTCACACTTGTGGTGGCGATCATGGGAATCCTGACCGCGATTGCGATTCCCCGCTACGGCTCCGCCCGAGCCACGTTCCGGGTCCGCTCGGCGGCCCACCGACTCGCCGCCGATCTGGAACACGCCGCCACACTCGCGTCCGCAAAGAGCACGAGCGTGGCGGTTGTCTTTCTAAGTGACGGCAGCGGCTACACGACGATTGTCGATCCAGCGGACACCGCCCGGGTCGAGTCCGTCGTTGTCCTGATCGATCCGCCCTACAACTCATCCATCAATGTGGCGTCGCTGCCGCCGGGCAACCAGATCACGTTCGACGGCTTCGGCCGGCCCGATGTGCAGGTGACGCTCGTTGTCACGTCGTCCGGGCACACCGCGTCCGTTCTCCTGAACGATACGGGCGCCAGCGCGGTGAATACGCCGTGAGACACTCCACGCACAATCTCGCCCGTGCCCTGACGCTCTTTGAAATGGTCGTGAGCATGAGCATCGTCACGCTCATTATCGGAGCGGTCTCTTCGGCTGTCATCGTCGCCACACGCGCGGTTAATCCGCAATCATCGCCCGCGAGCACGCTGTCGTCGCTGGGCGAAGCCCTCAGCAGGCTGCTGGAAGAGGCATCGCTCGCCATCACCGTGACCGAGCACACGCCGACCGCTATCACTTTTACGCTGCCGGACCGCACCGGCGACAGCCTTGACGACACCATCCGATACTCATGGAGCGGGATGGCAGGCGATCCGCTGCAGCGTCAACTCAACGCCGATGCGCCGACAACGGTCGCTCAGGGCATCACCCGCTTTGCCCTGGATTACGACACAGTCAGCCGCGATGAAATCATCCCCGGCGGCACGCTCAACTCCGTCGAGCAGGATCTCGCATACTTCACTGGCTCGATCGGGACAACCTTTGTGATCGAATCATTCACCATTTCTCAGTTCGTTCGACCCGAGTTTCCCAAGGGTACGCTGAGCTGGACACTCACGAGCATCGACCTGCAAATGAGGAAAAGCTCCACGGGGGACGGGTCCGAAATCATCCTCATCGAGTTGCAGGCGCCCGGCCCGAGCAACGCGCCCAGCGGGCAGGTGCTCGCGTCCACGACCGTGTCTGTGAACAGCCTGCCATGGAATCATCTATGGACGCGGCACACCTTTACAAGCGTCCCCGCTCTTGCGCCGAACGAGGGCGTGTGCATCGTCCTCTCTGACGCGCCCGACGCGGCCAAGGCTGAACTGCCCATGGTTTCGCAGGTGTCGACACGCTCTGCCGCGTGGCTCAGCGATGACGGAGCGGCAACCTGGTACCAGACCAATTCGCTCAGCACGCCCTACCGATTGCGTGGCACGACACTGACCCGCCTGCCGGACACGACGATCCCTCACGTCGAGCTGCGGCGGCTGTCGGGGATCCTCGAGGCGAACGCGGCGCCGCCGGCGCGCGGTGCGACTCTCGTGTACAACCACCCGGAGTTCCCGTGACCTCTCATCGCCACAGCTTCGGCTTCTCGCTCG
>JADFGU010000114.1 GCA_022567535.1 Planctomycetota bacterium
TGTTCCGGCGGCTCGCCCCAGATATGCTCGCAGATCCTGATACAATCCGTCGTAGGCATCGTCGAGGTTGTAACGAAGGGCCTCCAATTCACGGCGCGGGAAGAACTGGTGTCTGTCGGCCACCATTACGTACGCCCGCTTCGTACCGGCCGCCTGGAACTCGGCACACGGCTCCAGCGGCGCTGGCTGCCAATCACCTATACGGTGGACCGTGGCGTGCAGAGCGTGATTTACGAGGGGCTCGGCGATGCCTCCGACTGGAACGAGAGCATCGTTGCTCTCTACGGCAACGTGGTACGCGAGCAGGGCGGCCTCGACTCCAGCTTTGTGCATCCCGATCGTGACGGACCGCTCGCGGATATCGACCGCGTGTACACAAGATTGGGG
Source organism: Planctomycetota bacterium (assembly GCA_022567535.1). Taxonomy (GTDB): domain Bacteria; phylum Planctomycetota; class Phycisphaerae; order Phycisphaerales; family UBA1924; genus JADFGU01. The sequence continues at coordinate 388 of JADFGU010000114.1, forward strand.
CGGTGTCAGATCGCGGTGAGCGAGGGGATCGCGGACTCGGACGGCGTATCGATCGGCGCGAAGCTGATCGCGGGTGGTGAGCGCGACGCGCACGGAAACGTGCAGCTGTCCGGGTCCGGCGCGCTGGGCGACCAGCTGTCGAGCCTGATCAGGACGGCGCTCACTCCGACCGGTGGCACGCGGCTGCGCGTGCGCGCCGACACGTTCGGATACCTGCAGAGGTGCTGGCCTGACGCGTCGCAGGTGGACGTGATCGAGGCGCGCGAGGTGGGGCGTTTCGCGGCCGGGCTGGCTGGAGAGGGGCACGCGGACGGGTCGGTCGCGATCGTGCGGACGGGCAGCGGCGTGGGGGACGAGCCGTACGCGAGCGCGTACAAGCGGATCGAACTCGAGGCTGTCGTGGGCAAGACGCGGCGCATGCCCGACGCGTATATCAACGGCAGCAGCGATGTTTCGTCAGCGTTCATCGACTATTGCAGCCCGCTCGTGGGCGAGTTGCCACGGTTCGCGAGTCTCTGAGAGCAAAGGCGCTCCGCATCCGCGTCTGAACGGACGCCAAGTCGCATGACGAGCCCTTTGCGCGAGCGAAGGATCCTTTCCCTTACGAGCCCTCCGCGCGAGCGGAGAGTCCGCTTCGCGCCGGGCGTCCAACACTCCGTGCTCGCGCCCGGGGCTCGTTCGCGCAGGACGCCGAGTCTGAGCCCGCTTCGGGCGAAGGCTCGGATCGCGCGCGGAGGGAGGTCATCGGAACTATCCGAGCCTTCGCGGACTCAGACTCGGCGTCCTGTACACGTCTCGACACGACACCTGGCCTGCTGGCGCGCGATGATCCACATCGGCCCGGGCGGTGGGGGATACGCTTCTCGCATGGACATGACGCCACAGCGCTGGGAGAACACGTGCGCGTACCTGCAGGAGGTGTTCGGCCACCAGGACGCGGATCTGGCCGACCTAAGGAATCGCGCGATCGCCCGGGGGCTGCCCGACATCGCCATCTCGCCCGACGTGGGGCGACTGCTGATGATCCTCACTGCGCTGGCCGGCCGTGACGGACGCGGCGCCACGCTCGCCCTGGAACTCGGAACGCTGGCGGGGTACTCGGCGATCTGGATCGCACGGGGCCTGGCACCGGACGGTCGCCTGGTCACGGTCGAGATCGATGGCCACCACGCCGACGCCGCCCAAAGCGAGTTTCAGCGGGCCGACGTCGCCGACCGGATCGAGATTGTTCGGAGCGCCGCCCTGGACGCGCTACCCGTCCTGGCCGAGCGGTTCGGGCCCGAGTCGTTCGATCTGGTCTTTCTGGACGCGGTCAAAGCGGAGTACCCGGCCTACCTGGAGGCGGCGCGGCCACTGCTCCGGCCCGGTGGGATTTTGTTGGCCGACAACGCGCTGGGCAGCTCGGAGTGGTGGATCGACGACGAGGTTGGCGTGGATCCGGAGGCCGATCGGAGCCGGGTCGCGATGGACCGGTTCAACCGAGAACTGGCTTCGGACGCTGGATTCGAGGCGGTCTGTGTTCCGATCCGTCAGGGTCTGACGATCGGTAGAAAGAAATTACTGTCTTGACAAGTAATACTGTCGGTATACCCTCACGCTGTGCCGTTGGCTGCTGTCAAGTGTCTTCGAAAGCCCGCGCAGGTCGCTGCGCTGCTCGATCCGACGCGTCAGTTGATTCTGGCACGCCTCGCTGAGCCCAATTCCGCTGCTGGGCTCGCTCGCACGCTCGATCAACCTCGGCAGCGCCTCAACTACCACCTGCGCGAGCTTGAGAAGGCTGGGCTGGTCGAGCTCTTCGAGCAGCGGCGCAGGGGCAACTGCATCGAGCGGGTGATGCGGGCGGTGGCGAGGTCGTACGTCATCGCGCCCGGAGTGCTCGGCAGCCTGTTCGCCGACCCGGACCAGCCGCCCGCCGAAGGCACCTTCGACACGCTGCTCGCTTTGGCCGTGCGGGTTCTCAACGACGTTGCCGAGCTGTCCGAGGCTGGCGACGCGGCGGGCGAGCGTGCAGCGACCATCGCCGCGACGGCCGAGATCCGCTTCGCCAGACCCGAGGACCGCGACGCCTTCGCTGAGGATGTGCAGCACGAGGTCGCTGCGCTCATCCGCGAGTATCACGACGAGTCGGCGGCGGGGGCGTACACGATCTTTATCGGCGCGTACCCGGTGCGCGCCGGCGCCTGATGCGTGGAGGACGCCGAGTCTGAGCCCGCAGCGGGCGAAGGCTCGGATCGCGCGCAGGAAGGTCATTGGAAATATCCGAGCCTTCGCGGACTCAGACTCGGCGTCTTGCGTACATCGAGACGCTGCACCTGAACTGCGCGCGTGCTATCGGCCGTAGAGCGAGAAGGTGTACGTGTGAACCTTATGGGCGGTCATCTCGTGCAGCCCGTCCAGAGCACCCGCGTCGCGCATGCGCTGCGCCTCGCCGCTGTCGTCGGTGCGGAGCAGCAGGAACTCTTCGTCGCGCAGTATGCCTGATTCGGCTGCCAGCCCCGGAATCCAGCGGAAAACGACGCGACGCCCGTCGCGGCGGGCGGCCTGCTGGGCGTACCAGAGCACCTCGGGGCGGGCCTCGACTAGATGGTCCGCCAGGACGATCGAGCCGTCCGACAGATACTCGGCGAGCGCTGTCCCCGCATCGCGCCCGCTGCGTGCGTCGCGTCGCGGCTCGATCGCGAAGATCCACGCGGCTGCGCCCACGAGCAGGACCGACGCGAGCACGCCGGGGCGCCCGAGCAGCATGACGCCCGCGATCGCCCTTCGCCTCGGGTCGAACCGCTCGGACCATCCGGCGAGCACGTACGTCACGAGCGGCGGCGTGAACACGAACGCCGGCATCGCGTAGCGCGGGTTGCTCACGCCGGCGAGCACAAGCAGCACGAGCGACAGCACGCATCCCCACGCGAGCGTGCGTGCGATGTGCAGCTCGCGATGGCTCGGGTCGTCGAACTCGCGCGTCGCGTCCGGGCCGAACGGGAACAGCACCGCCAGCGAGAGCGGCAGCGCCGCGGCGAACGCGACCGGCGCCAGCGTCATAATGCCGGGCACGCGGCTGGCGTCCCACAGAAACACGCTGAAAGACTGCGTCACCACGGAAATCGCGTCGCGCTCGATGGCGCGCTGGGCGGCCAGGGCCCACACGATGAAGCACAGCGATCCGATGGACACAGCGATCCAGACCAGGGGTCGCGCGAACGGCCTCGGCGAACGCGTCGCTACGCACGCGCCCGCGACCACCGCCGCACCGATGGCCACGCCGACCGGGCCCTTGGTCAGCAGCGCGCCTCCGAGCGCCAGCCCGGCCACGAGTGTTGCAACAGCGTCGAAGGGGATGCTCTTGCGGCTGAACACCAGCCGATCCGCGACGAGGAACACGCCGAGCTGTATGAACAGGCAGTTGAGGGCCTCGATCTCGGCGGCGCGGCCGAACTGCCAGAACCAGGGCGTGAGCGCACAGGCGATGCCCGCGGCTGCGGCGTATCTCGGGCCGAACCACCTTCGGGCGAACACGAGCGCCAAGAGCGCCATCAGCGTCATGGCGGTCGCGGACACCGCACGAGCCGCCAGCTCCGTCTGCCCGAAGACCATCGACGACAGCGCCACAGCCCACGACATGCCGGGCGGCTTGCGCAGGTACGCCTGGTCGAACATCGTCGGCACCAGCCAGCGCCCGGTGTCGAGCATCTCCCACCCCGGGACGGCGCGGTGCCCCTCGGTTGCACTCAGCCCATCCGCGCCCAGGCGCACCCAGAACACCATGGCGCACAGCGCGAGCACGACGACAACCTGACGCGACAGCCTGGGCGCCCTCTCCCCTTGGGAGAGGGCTGGGGTGAGGGTCTCTCCCTCGCTCGGCGAGCGAGTCCCGGCTCTGATGCGCGCGCGTTTCAATCCCGCCCCGCGTTGGTTGGCGCAAGCTGCTCGGGCGTGAGCGGGTCGGCGTCCGTGACCCAGGCTTCATCGCTGAGCGCCCGGCCGATCCGCCACACAATGTCGTCGAGCGTCGTCGAGAATTGCGTGTTCCGATCGGGATCGTGCCCGGCGGCTTCGGCCTCGGCCATCGCCTCCTCGCGCGTCCACCCCTCGATGAGCATCCGGTACAGCGCGACCGCGACGCCGGTGCGCTCGGTGCCGGCCCCGCAATGAATCAGTACCGGCTGGTACTTCTCATCCGTCGCCAGCCGCAGCGCGTACAGATAGCAGTTGGGGTTGCCCGTCCCGTCGCCGGACAACTCAAGGCGGTAGCGTGTGACGCCGAGGGCCTCGGCGGTGCGTTGCGCGAGACGGTCGGCCCGGGACGCGCTGTCGGCGGCGCCCAGGTCGATGATGGTTCGGATCCCGTGGCGTTGGACAATTCGGCGCGTGGCCTCGGGGGTCAGCACACCGCTGCGGTACACAACGCCGGCCTCAACGACGCCGAACCGCTTGGGATGGATGTTGGGGGCGACCCCCTGGCTGTAGTACACAGCGCCCAGGGCGATCACCGCCACAACGGCGAGCCAGGGGCTCAGGCGACTGGTGGCTCCGGTTCGCACGCCCGATGATAGCGATCCTCGGGCGTAATAGAATGCCCGGTGAGTGAGGCAACCGGACACACCGACCGCGGGAGGGTCTATCCGGAATCGGTCGATCGGCTGATCGCCCAGTTGACCCGGCTGCCGGGCATCGGGCGGCGGACCGCTGAGCGGATCGCGTTTTTTATCCTCAAGTCGGACAAGGATCCCGCCCTGGCGCTGGCCGAGGCCATCCGCGACGTGAAGGAGCGGGTGAAGCACTGCTCGATCTGCTTCAACCTGACCGACACCGACCCGTGCCAGATCTGCGACGCGCCCAGGCGCGACCGCTCGCAGGTGCTGGTGGTCGAGCAGCCCAAGGATCTTTTCGCCCTCGAGCAGACGGGGATGTACCAGGGGCTGTACCACGTGCTCATGGGGCGGATGAGCCCCTTGGACGGCGTGGGGCCTGAGGATCTGACGGTGTCGGAGCTGCTGGCCCGGGTGGACGAGCCGAAAAAGAACGCTGGCGGCGAGCGGATCCAGGAGGTCGTCCTCGGGCTGAACCCGACGCTCGAGGGCGACGGCACGGGGCTGTACCTGGCGGACCAGCTGAAGTCGCGAAACGTGCGGGTCACGCGGTTGGCGCGAGGATTGCCGACTGGGTGGCAGCTGGAATATGCCAACAAAGCGGTTCTGGCCGACGCAATACAGGGCAGACAGTCGATGGAATAAGCAAGGAGCGACGTTCAGGCACCCATGCGATTCGAGACCTCCCAACACATGAAGCTCGGGCAGCAGATGAAGCTGTCGCCCAGGATGATCCAGTCCATGGAGATCCTGCAGATGCCCATGGCCGAGCTCGAAGAACGCATCGAGCAGGAGTTGGAGAGCAACATCGCCCTGGAACTCATCGAGCGCAGCGCCGATTCGGCCGAGATCGCACGTCAGCAGGCCGAGGCCCGACGCGACGAATCCGCCGACGAGCAGGTGCTGGACACCGGCGCCTCAGACGCGCACGACTTCGAACGCCTGGCGCGGTACGAGACGACCAACCCCGACGCCGCCGACAACGCGTACTCAGCCTCGGGGCTCAGCGCCCAGCGTGAGCGTGCCCGCGAGTACGAGCCGACAGGCCCCGCGCCCAGCGCCGGCGAGCGCGACAGCAAGCTCGACGCCCTGGCTGCAACCCCCGCCCGCAGCGCCTCGCTCATCGAGCAACTGCTCGATCAGTGGCGGCTGGTGGACGTGGACGAGCGGACGATGACGCTGGGCGAAGCGATCATCGGCTTTCTCGAGGACGACGGCTACCTCCGCACGCCCATCGAGACCGTGCGGGACCGCCTGCCGCACTCGCTGCAGGCCTCGATCGACGAGTTGAACAGCGTGCTCGACACGCTTCAGCAATCGCTCGACCCGCCGGGCGTGGGCGCGTGCGACGTGCGCCAGTGCCTGCTGCTCCAGATCGACGCGCTGGAGCGCGAACGCGGCAGCGACGACCCGCTCGAGACCGCCCGCTGGCTGGTCGAGGACCACCTCGACGACCTTATGAACAACCGCCTGCCCAGGATCGCCGATCGCACCACGCTCTCGCTCGATGAGATCAAGATCGGGATCGAGCAGCTCAAGCGGCTCAGCCTCGCGCCGGGCCGACGACTCGTCAACGATCCGCCCGCCGCCATCGTCCCCGACGCCACCGTCGAGTACGACGACGACCAGGACCGGTACATCGCCTACCTCAATGACACGCGGCTGCCGAACATCCAGATCAATAAGGCGTACGCAGAGATGGCCCGCGACCGCGACGTTCCCAAGACCGACCGCGAGTTCATCCGCAAGAACCTCTCGAACGCGCAGTGGCTCATCGACGCGATGGGCCAGCGTCGGCACACGCTGCTGCGCGTCATCAACGTCGTCGTCGACGCACAGCGCGACTACTTCGACATGGGGTCCCAGGCCCTCAAGCCGCTGCCCATGACGCAGATTGCCGAACAACTCGGCGTGCACGTCGCGACCGTCTCGCGGGCCGTCGCCGACAAGCACCTGCAGACGCCCCGCGGCATCGTTCCGCTGCGCGGCTTCTTCTCCGGCGGGCTCCAGACCGAGTCGGGCATCGACGTCAGCTACGACGCTGTCAAGGCTGCGCTCAAAGAGGTTGTTGACGCCGAGGACAAGTCAAAGCCTCTCAGCGACGAGGCCCTGGTCAGAAAACTCAACGAACAGGGCATAGAGATCGCCCGCCGAACCGTCGCAAAGTACCGAGGCCAGCTCGACATCCCCTCCGCCAGACTCCGCAAGACCTACTGAGAACCCGGACCGTGCAACCCGGTGGTGCACGCTTCGACACGCGCCAATCCACAGCAGAGTACATCGGAGCAGCGTCCATCAACGCATCGCGTGCGCACCTGAGAAGGACGCCGATTCTGAGTCCGCGAAGGCTCGGATATACCCCATGACGCACGATCCGAGCCTTCGCCCGCAGCGGGCTCAGACTCGGCGTCTGGGGCTCAGACTCGACGGCTCCGGCTCCCTCTCCCCTTGTAGGATTATGCATGAAGCTGGTTTCGTCTGACGATTCTGGCGGCGTTGATGACGAGTTTGGCGCCGAGCCAGAGTTTGACGCGGTGCAGCCGGCGCACC
>JADFGU010000115.1 GCA_022567535.1 Planctomycetota bacterium
ACTTTGGTCCGGAGGCCGAGTCCGACTGGGTGGAAATGGCAACCAGTTGGTACGACCACTGGCTGAAAGGCGAACAGAACGGCGTTATGGATGGCTCGCCCATAAAGCTGTTCGTGATGGGCGCCAACCGATGGCGGCGCGAAGATGAATGGCCGCCCGCCCGCGCCCTCGCGCACGCTGTCGAGCGTGTTGCCGCTGAGTTTGCCGTAGTCATCGAAGGATCGCACGTCGAAATAGACCGTCTGGTCTCCCGGCTCACCGACCGTGTATGCGTGGCCGCGTTCGATGAGACGCTCGACCATCTCGATCATGCCAGCGACGTTATTCGTCGCGCGGGGCATCACCGAGGCATCCGTTTCCGCATCGATCACGACCCTGAGCCCGAGTCTGCGCGCGTCTTCACGAAACCGCTTCTCATAGAACCGCGCGATGGCGAACGGGTCGTTGGGATCGACATCCTCGCCCTCGTGGTGGGTGCCCGCCTTCTTTGCCTCTGCCAGTCGTCGCGCCGCTGCCTCCATCTTGTCCTCGCCCCCGCCGTCGGCGATGTCGTCCTCGGTCATGTGCCCGACGTCGGTGATGTTCATGACCTGGACGACCTGGCGCGGGCCGCGATGGATCGACCCGTCGGGATTTTGCAGCTCGCACAGGGGCGATTCCAGCCAGCGCCGAAGAACGTCCGCCGCCAGGAATGATCGGAAGTTACCGATGTGTGCGTCGTCGTAGACGGTCGGCCCGCAGGAATAGAAGGTCACGCGCGCGGGATCCCTCGGCGAGAGGTCCACCATCCGTTTGGTCAGTGTGTCGTACAGCCGAAGGGGCATGGCCGATGGTATCGCGCCGGACAGATCCGAGCCTTCGCCCGCGATGGGGTGGGACCCGTCGTCGTATTCTGAAAGGGAAGCACTCCCTTCCGGTCGTGCCTCGTTGTCGGAATCCGATCCCCTACGAGCCGCGACCGGGAGGGAGCGGTGGTTCGACGACCCATGTCGCGATGGTCACACCCCAAAGCACTCCCTTCCGGTCGTGCCTCGTTGGGATCTGGAGCACTCCCTCCGGGTTGTGCCTCGTTCATGCTTACCCGTGTCTCGTGCACGATCACTCGCCCGCACCGCTTGCACGGAGCCACGCATCACGAAGCGACGCCGTAGTCGGTCCCACCTGGCCCGAACCGATCCTCTTCGCCTCGACCATCGTCACCGGCAGCACGCCGAAGCTCGAGTTCGTCAGGAAAACCTCGTCCGCGTCCAGCACGTCACTGACCGAGATCATCCGCGGCTGCACCTCGATCCCCTTTTCCTGTGCGTTGTCCAGCACGAATCGCCGTGTGATGCCGGGCAGTACGGGGCTGGACAGCGACACCTTGCCGAGCGCCGACTTTTCTTCGCCGCGCGCGATCGGCGTGATGAGCACGCTGTCCTTCACAATGAACGCGTTGCTCACGCACCCGCCCGCGAGATGATTCGAGATCTGAAACACGAGCGCTTCGTCGAGCCCCTTCGTCGCCGCCGCCTGAAGCTCGCGCAGACGCCACCAGTAGTCGAGCGTCTTGTGCCCCTCGAAAGCATTGAGCGGGTTGGCCTTGGTGTCGGCAATGGCGACACGGCCGCCGCGCTCGAACAACTCGTCGGGATAGCGCGTCGCCGCCTGTGCCACGATCATGATCGTCGGGTCATGACTGCCCCCTTCGTCGCTTCGTCGCTGCGTCGCTGCGTCGCTTCCCCCCAGCAGGTTCAGATCACCGCCCGTGATCGTCAGCCGAACCCGCGTGTGCGCAATCCCCGCGTGCTCGACCGTCTGCTCCACGGCGCTGGCCAGCGGCTCGCGCTGAAGCGACTGGCTCAACCCGAGCGCCGACGCGGACCCGATCAGCCGATCGATGTGCTGCATGAGCCGAAACACGCTCGGCCGCGGCGAGCCGCCGCTCGTCACCGGCCCCAGCCGCGCCGACATGGTCTCGAACAGCCCCACCCCGTGCTGCAACCCGGCGTCGAACGCCGACACCGACGCCTCGTCGCGCCCCACAAACCGCCCGTTGAGGAACACCTCCGGCGCCATGTCAGACCTTGAAAAAGCTCATATGCAGCTCCGCGTGCCGACAGTGGAGCGTGATCCACTGCTCGTGCGAGAGCTTGCCCAGCAGCGGGCTCGGCTGAACGCACTTCGTGTCTTGCGAAAGCCGATCGATGACCGCCAGCAACTCCCTCGCTCCGACCGCGTCCTCGACCTCGGCGTCCGGGAAGAACGCCAGGGTATCCGGGATCCGAAAGCCGGGCGGCGGCGGCCGATTCAGGATCTTCTTGCCCTGAAACAGCTGGAGCACCATGCCCATCGGCCGAAGAAAGAACGGCGCCTTGTCAAACCCCTCGATGGAACACGTCATGAATCGCGCCAGATGCTGCATCGCCTGCTCGGGCGACCAGTTGCCCAGCGCCTCGACCGACCGACCCGCCGCCGCATCGCGCAGCTGTTCAACGTCCGCCCGCAATTCCGCCAGTGACTCGAACCGAACCTCCCGCCGACAGGCGACTTTTTTGGTGTTGATTACCATGACGGAAGGGTAGCTTGCCGGTTCGCCTATGCGTCAGGGCTCACGAATCGGGAGCGCTCTTCAAGCGTGTCGTGAGAGCGTGTTATTTCAAAAATACGCCCTTCATTGAAATAACGATCTCACTATTTCAGCCGGCAACAACATCCCGCGTCACGCTCCGGCACCCACCTCCCCCACTTTCTCAAACGCAAAACCACCCACCACAGCGTCCACCACGATGCGGTCGCCCGGCCCGAACGCGCCCGCGAGCGGGTGTCAGCGCTGGGCGGCCGATGGCTTCTTTGATGTTCCGCTCAACAGATCGAGATACGGCTGATAACGAAAAACGCGGTTGCGGTTCTGGCCAGTGATTTCCTGGAGCAATCCAAGTTGTTCAAACTTTCCAACCAGGTTATTTGTTGTCGGGATACTCGCGTCGATGAGGCCACTGGCGATCCGCACAGTGATAATTGGTTGCAGCGACAGTCGCTCAAGCAGTCGCGGGGCCAAAGACCGCTCGCCGATCTTGGATCTCACCAGATCGAGATGGACGCGCTGCAGATCCAGAACTGCCTTGGCTGTGCTCACCGCCTCAGCCGCGACTTCTCGAACGCCATCCAGGTAGAACGACAACCACCCCTCCCAGTCTCCTTCCTCTCTGACGCGAGTCAGCCAGGCGTAGTACTCCGCCTTCCGTGACGTGAAGTATGCCGACAGATACAAGAGAGGCCTTGACAGAACCTCTCGCTCAGAGAGCATGAGAGTGATCAAGAGCCTGCCGAGTCGGCCGTTCCCATCCAGGAACGGGTGAATCATCTCGAACTGCGCGTGCGCGACGCCACAACGAATGAGCGTCGGGAGATTGTCCTCTTTACGGATGAATGCTTCAAGGTTGCCCAGATGTTGTTGAAGATCCTGCCATGGCGGAGGAATAAAGGTTGCGTCCTCAATCGTGCATCCCTCCGGCCCGAGCCAGTTCTGCGATCGACGAAACTCGCCCGGCTGCTTGTCGCCGCCTCGAACCCCCTCCATGAGCACGCTGTGGATTTCCTTCAGCAGCCTGAGCGACAGCGGGAGATCCGGCAACCGATCCAGCCCGTGATTCAGAGCTCGCACATAGTTGTACACCTCACTCACATCCGCCGGCCCACCATGAGCGGACTCTGGAACCCCAGACTCGTATGCGAGCACGTCACTCAGACTGGCCTGCGTGCCCTCGATCTGCGAACTCAACACCGCCTCTTTTCGGACGTACATCGCCACGAACAGGTCGGGGTTCGGAACGAGATCCGCGATACCGTCCAGACGACCCAGGGCCAGTGTGGCTCGGGAGAGGCGAGGTTCGAGTGACGCAACGTCGATCTGGGGCTTCAACGGGAGGTTCTTGGGCACAAATGCCCTGTATCCAGTCGGCTGCTGCCGATAAACCCCAGATCTTGGGTGTGCCTTGCGGTTCGCGTTATTCTTGTCCGCTTTATCAGCCATGTTCTTATTAAAGCAAACATGGCTTTGCTTAATCAAGCGGAATCATAATTTTGTTTGCCAGAACACTGAGGCGACCCGGATTCCGATCGGCGGTCACGCCCCGGCCTCCACCTCCCCCACCTTCTCGAACGTGAATCCGCCTCCCACGGCGTCCACGACGATGCGGTCGCCCGGGCCGAACTCGCCCGCGAGCAGTCGGCTCGCGAGCTGGTTCTCGATCCGCTGCTGGATCGTCCGCTTCAGGGGCCTGGCCCCGAACGCCGGGTCCCACCCCTCGCTGGCCAGGAGCGCCTTGGCCTCAGCCGTCAGCTCGAACGCGATCTCGCGCTGCGCCAGGCGATCGCGCAGGTGCCCCGCCTGGATCTCGACGATCCGCGCCAGGGCCTCGCGCTTGAGCTGATGAAAGACCACGATCTCGTCGATCCGGTTGAGCAGCTCGGGCCGGAAGAACTCGCCGCGCATCTCCATGTCCAGCCGCGCCCTCAGCTCTCCCTGCTCGAAGTCCGGCGTCATCCCCGTGCCCTGAACATCCACGCCCGGTCGGCGTCGGATCAGGTCGCGCACCGTCGCCTCGATCTCCCAATCCTCCGCGCCCGCCTCGGTCATCTCCTGGATCTTCTGGCTGCCCAGGTTGCTCGTCATCACGATGATCGTGTTTTTGAAGTCGACCGTGCGCCCCTTGCCATCCGTCAGCCGACCGTCGTCGAGCAATTGCAGCAGCACGTTGAAGACGTCCGAGTGGGCCTTCTCCACCTCGTCCAGCAGGATCACTGAATACGGCCGACGCCGCACCGCCTCGGTCAGCACGCCGCCCTCTTCATACCCCACGTACCCGGGCGGCGCCCCGATCAGCCTGGCCACGGCGTGCTTCTCCATGAACTCGCTCATGTCGATCCGCACCAGCGCCTCTTCCGTGTCGAACAGGAACTCCGCCAGCGCCTTGCAGGTCTCGGTCTTGCCCACGCCGGTCGGCCCCAGGAACAAAAAGCTGCCGATGGGCCGATGCGGGTCGCCCAGCCCCGCCCGCGACCGCCGCACCGCGTCCGACACCGCCTTGAGCGCCTCCTCCTGCCCCACCACCCGCTCGGCCAGGTGTGCTTCCATCCGCAGGAGCTTCTCCCGCTCCGCCTCGACCAGCCGCGACACCGGGATCCCCGTCCAGCGCGCGACGATCTGGGCGATCTGCTCGGCGTCCACCTCTTCCTTCACGAGCGCGTCGCCGCGGTCCTGCCGCTCGTCCAGCGAACGCACCGCCTCCGCCAGCCGCCGTTTCAGCTCGGGCAGCTCGCCGTACTGGATTCGTGCCGCCGCTTCGAGATCGCCCCGCCGCTGCGCCTGCTCGAGCTCGACCCGCTTGTGGTCCATCTGGGCCTTGACGTCTTTGACCGCGTCCAGCTCAGCCTTTTCCGTCTTCCACCGGGCCGACAGCGCGCTGTTGCGCTCCTGCAGGTCGCTCAACTCGCGCTCGATCCGCTCGACTTCCTTGTTCCCCCCCTTCGCCGCTCCGTCGCTTCGTCGGTCCGTCGCTCCGATCCTCACCGCCTCGCGCTCGATCTCCAGCTGCATGATCTTCCGCCGAATCTCGTCCAGCTCCGTCGGCATCGAGTCGTTCTCGATGCGCAGCCTTGATGCCGCCTCGTCGATCAGATCGATCGCCTTGTCCGGCAGGAACCGGTCGGTGATGTATCGGCTGCTGAGGCTCGCCGCAGCCAGGATCGCGCTGTCCTGGATCCGCACGCCGTGGTGGGCCTCGTACCGCTCCTTGAGCCCGCGCAGGATTGCGACCGTCTCCTCGACGCTGGGCTGCTCGACCAGGATCGGCTGGAAACGCCGCTCAAACGCCGCGTCCTTCTCGATGTGCTTGCGATACTCGTCCAGCGTCGTGGCGCCGATGCACCGGAGCTCGCCGCGGGCCAGCGCCGGCTTGAGCAGGTTGCCCGCGCTGACCGCGCCCTCAGCCGCCCCCGCCCCCACCACCGTGTGCAGCTCGTCGATGAACAGAATGATCTCGCCGCCGGACGCCTCCACCTCGCGCAGCACCGCCTTGAGACGCTCCTCGAACTCCCCGCGATACTTCGCGCCCGCCAGCAATTGTCCGATGTCCAACGCCATGATCCGCTTGTCGCGCATCAGGTCCGGGCAGTCGCCGTTGACGATCCGCAGCGCCAGCCCCTCAGCGATCGCCGTCTTGCCCACACCGGGCTCGCCGATCAAGACCGGGTTGTTCTTGGTCCGCCGACAGAGCACCTGTATGCACCGCCGGATCTCCTCGTCGCGCCCGATGACCGGGTCCAGCCTGCCCTGCTGCGCCATCTCCGTCAGGTCGATCGCGTACTTCTTGAGGGCTTCGTAGGTTGACTCGGCCCCGGGGTCGTTGATGGTCTCGACCCCGCTCGCCTTGCGGATCTGCTCGATCGCCGCCGCGACGTGCGCGCGCGCCACACCCAGCGTGCTGAGCACGTCCTTGCCCGGCCCGCCCGCGTCGCGCACCGCCAGCAGCAGGTGCTCGCTCGAGACGTAGGCGTCCTTCATCGCGTTGGCCTCGGCCTCGGCCTTGCCCAGGATCTCAAGCAATGCCCGCCCCGCCTGCCCGGCCCCGGAGTTGGTCGTCGGCTGTCGGCCCAGCTCGCTGTCCACGATCGCCGCCACCCGCGCCGCATCGGCCCCGCATCGGCCCAGGATGGCCGCCGCAGGCCCGCCGTTCTCCTTGAGCAATGCCGCAAGAACGTGCAGCGAGTTGACCTCGGGGTTCCCCCGCGCCAGCGCATCGCTCTGGGCATCGGCCAGCACCTGCTGGGCCACCGTTGTCAGTTTGTCGGGTCTCATATCGGTGTTTCCTCCGCTTGGTACCCGCGATGCTGCAACCGGCGCGCCTCCCGGGACAGACCCGCTCAAACACCGATCAGATCCGCCTGGACGCCCGGCACCCCGACTCTGGAGCACGGGTTCGCACGCCCATTCCGCCCGTTGGGCTGACCCGCGCGCCATCGGCTGCCGATCTGGCACCCGCCGGGCCTCATTGCTCCGGTTCGTGCAACTGCTCGCCCGGCCCTCCCGAATAGGGCCACGCCCGCATTGACACGCCGCTGTGCACCTTGTCCTGCACGAATCTCTCGAGGTCCGGCGTCAGGGAAAAGTTCATAGTCGCTTCACCGCGCAAAGCCTTCTGCACCGTAGCAGCAACCCGGAAGACTGTCAACTTTCGCAGTCTTCGAACCAGGAAGGGGTTCAGGAGAAAGCCGACAAGCTCACGATGCAGGGGAACTGCCGCTGCAGCGCGTTGATTAGTACTACAGCAACATACTACTAACCGTCCGTTTCTTTGTGTGACGCCGCAACCGTCGCTGGCGCTGCGGGCTGGTATTCCCGCATCAGCGCCGGACAATTTTTCCGGCCGCCCGAGGAGTTTCCACCACCTCAAGGTCCAGTGAAAACCGGTATCTGTATTTGGGGTCCTTGCCGCTGATCTTGGGGGCCGTCGGTTTGACGA
>JADFGU010000116.1 GCA_022567535.1 Planctomycetota bacterium
CACCCGCGCCGACGCACTCGCGATCTGCCGGCACGCCAAGTGGTCCTGGCGCGAAGACGCGACGAACCGGGATGAATCGCGGGCCCGGTCGGCGATCCGGCACACCGTCATCCCCGCGTTGGAGCGGGTTCGCCCGGGGGTCGCGCTGCGTGCCGTGCGGGCCGCCGAGCTTCAGGCCGGGGCCGCCGAGCTCATCGACCGGGCCGTGGACACGCTCTACTCCCGGGCCTCGCGCAGTGAATCCCAGTTGACCTGGAACCGTCGAACGATCTGTCAAGCTCCGCCGATCGTGCTGGGCGGGCTCATCCGAAGGGCCGTGGCGGATCTGGGCGATGGATGCGGACTGGACAGGATCAACGGCCGTACCATCGACTCGATTGTCAGGGCGGTTCGTGGGCAGAGCGGGCGCACACGCGTGTTCCAGCTCCACGCGTTGGTCGTGACGGTCTCGAAGATGGATCTGACAATCGGGAAGGACAATTGATGCCGGACACTTTGACATTCGCCGTCGTTGGTCACTGCACACCCGACGCATTCGCGCTGCGGACTTCACTGGGCAGCCTCTTCCCCGGGTCGAACATCGTGCTGATCAATGATGACACGGCGCTCGACGGCGCGCTGTCAACCACAAATGTCTGCCTGGTCAACCGCGAACTGGACGGGCTGTTTGAGTCGTCCGACGGCGTGGAGCTGATCCGCTCGCTGCTCGCGCGCGACGGCACGCACGCCGCGATGATCCTCGTGAGCAACCTGGAAAACGCTCAGCAGCAGGCGGTTGAGGCTGGCGCGCACATCGGCTTCGGCAAGCGGGATCTCTACAACAACACGATGCACCAATCGATCGTCGATGCCCTGGATTCGTCCAAGGGCCGAGAATCCGCCTGAGCCCGGGTTCGTCCACGCGCAGAGAGGAGAGCCGGCACATGGGTTCCGACGCAGCAATCCCCACGAGCGAATACGTCTCCAGGCGAAAAAAAGTCCTGCGCGCACTGAAGGACGGCGTTGGCGTCGTCTTCGCCGGTGAAGGCGCGCCGCCGCTCGTCGGGCACTGGACGCCCGATCAGAACTTTCACTACATCACCGGAATCACGAACGAACCCGGAGCGATCGTGCTGTTCGATCCCAGGGCCGAGGATCCCAGGCGCCGTTGTATCCTGTTCCTGCGCCCTCTGAACCCCGAGGCGGAGGCGTGGGACGGGTATCGCGACCCGATCGGCTCGCGGCTGCGGGCTCGGTACGGCTTCGAGACGGTCATGCGGACCGGCATCCTGCCGTTGGTGCTCCAGCGGATCATCGCTGCGCGTCGCCGCCTGGTCTGCCTGCACCCGTTCGCGGCCCACACGCGGGCGGTATCACCGGACTTGGCGCTGTTCCGCAAGATTGTCGAGCGTGCGGTCGGCGCGACGATTGACGAGCAGGTGAGACTGCTGCCCACGATGCGCTCGGTCAAATCGCCGGCGGAATTGAAGCTGATGGCGCGGGCTGTCAGGGCGACGGCGAGCGGATTCGACGCGGCCCTGCGGGCGATCAGGCCCGGCGTCAACGAACGCGAGATCCAGCGCGTCATCGAAGACGGGTTCGTCCGCGACGGCGCCTCGGGGCCGGCGTACAACTCGATCGTGGGCTCGGGTGTCAACGGAACGGTCCTGCACTACAACGCCAACGACGGCACCGCGAAGGATGGCGAGCTGATGGTGATCGACGCGGGCGCGCAGTTCGGCGGGTACGCCGCGGACATCACGCGGACGTTCCCGGTCTCAGGCCGCTTTACGAAAGAACACAAGGAGCTCTACACCCTCGTGCTGCGCGCCCAGAAGG
The DNA here is from genome assembly GCA_022567535.1 of Planctomycetota bacterium. Lineage (GTDB taxonomy): Bacteria > Planctomycetota > Phycisphaerae > Phycisphaerales > UBA1924 > JADFGU01. The sequence continues at coordinate 1,819 of JADFGU010000116.1, forward strand.
CGTCGATCGCCGCTGTGCGGCCGGGCGCGAAGATGGTGGATGTAAACGAGGCCACCCGGCGCATCTTCGAAAAGGCCGGCCTTGCGGACGCCTATCTGCACGGGATCGGGCATCACCTCGGGCTCGAAGTGCACGACGCCGACCCGGCGGGCGAACTTCGGCCCGGCAACGTCGTGACTGTCGAGCCCGGCCTGTATTTCAAGGACCGGGCCATCGGCATCCGCATTGAGGACGACATTCTCGTGACCCGGGACGGGCGTCGGAATCTATCCAGCCGGATCCCCAAGTCGATCGCCGACATCGAATCCGCGATGCGCACCCGGCAGTAAGACGCCGGCGCGATTCGCTTCATCTTCCGGCGAGCCAGCCCATTCTCAGATCAGAGGTCGCGTCGAGGTATGTACAGGACGCCGAGTCTGAGCAGAGCGAAGGCTCGGATATCCCCGATGACCGCCGCGATCCGAGCCTTCGCAGCAGCGGGCTCAGACTCGGCGTCCGTCTAAGTGCGGGCGCGACGCGTTGATTGAAACCGGATCAGCCCGTCGCCGTGCAGCAGTTCCGCAAGCTCTCCCGGCACACGGGCGAGCCCGCGCCGCCGCGCCTTATCGACCGCGTGCTGGAGCGATTCTCGCACGCGCGCCCGCACGCCATGCGTGATGTTCAGGTGCCACCGATCCATCTGGTCGAGCGCGAACATCCACGCGTGGTATTCTTCGAGACATCGCGGGCGAAATCGGCCCAGGCCGATCGCGTGGTGCCCGATCTCGTGCAGGAAGATCGCGGCCGACACGGGGCCTCGCGGCCGGGGCGATTCGATCAGGCGCGCCACGGTCCCGTCGCGATAGGTGACCTGCCACGCCACGCCCGACATGCTCGAACGCCACTTGCGCACACGCACCGCGTGCTCCCCCAACATGCGCCGCGCCATCAGGTCGTACCGGTCCCGCATCGGGGTCGCGTGCGGGCTCGCGGGCGTGCGGCGAGGCTTGTTCGTCGCCGCCGGCATGGCTGTCTTCGAGCGGGGGCGTAGTGCGATCAGATCCCACAGGGTCAGCATGTCGGCGCGGCTCCCTCGAGTTGTTCGCCGGGCTTGACGTGTCGGCCCCTTGCGAAGTCCTCCCAGGACATCTGCCGCTTGCCGGGCGGCTGAACGTCGAGTATGCGCATCAGCCCCCCGCCACACGCGACAAGGCCCGACCCCGCGTCGACGATCGTCCCGGGAACGCTTCCTGCTTCGGGTTCTCCCGCTGCGGGTTCCGCGCGGAGCAGCTTGAGTGGCTGCTCGCGGAACCGCACGACAACAGCCGGCCAGGGGCTGAGCCCGTTGATTCGGCCGCGACAGACCGCTGCCGGGTCGCCGAAATCAACCCACCCGTCGCTCCGTGACAGCTTCGGAGCCGGCGTGGCGCGTCGTTCGTCCTGCTGTCGGCCTCGCACTTGGCCCTGCAGGTGCTGGTCGAGCACGCCCAGGACCAGGTCCGGCCCGTCCCCGGCCAGAAGATCGTGCAGCACACCGGCGGTCTGATCCGGCTCGATGGGACGGGTCGATTGCGCGAGGATGGGCCCGGCGTCCATCCGGTCGATCAGCGTGATGACACTGTTGCCCGTCTGCGTATCGCCCGCGAGCACGGCCGCGTTGATCGGGGCCGCGCCGCGCCATCGCGGCAGCAGCGACGCGTGAAGATTGACCGCGAACTGCCCGTCCAGCAGATCCGGGCCGAGCTTCTGCCCAAAGGCGATCACGACCCACGCGTTCGCCCCGATCGCGCGGATCCGTTCACGCACCTCCGGATCATTCACACGCTCAGGCTTGAAGACCGGCACGTCGGGCACAGTCTCGGCCGCGGCTGCGGCGATGGCCGTCGGGGTCGTCCTGCTGCCGCGACCGGCCGGGCGATCCGGTTGGGTGACCAGGGCCCGCACCGTGTGCCGCTGTGCCAGCGCCCTCAGCACGGGCGTGCCGAATGCTCCGGAACCGAAGAATACGATCTCCATGCCGAGGCGCTCCGTGCCCGTCCGCTAGCGGGTGAGTGTCTGCCGCTCCAGGGCCCGAACCGCCGATCGGCACTTGAGCCGGGACATCTGTGTCATGCGGTGGATGATCAGCACGCCGTCCAGGTGGTCCACCTCGTGCTGCCAGCAGCGGGCGAGCATGCCCTGGGCGTGAAGGGTGAACGTGTGTCCGGCCAGATCCTGGGCGCGGATGCTCGCCAGGTCAGAACGGATGATATCGCCGCGGATATCGGGCAGGCTCAGGCAGCCCTCCTCGATGGTCTTCAGTTCGCCGGTCAGGTCGAACAGCTCCGGGTTGACGAAGACGCGCGGTTCCGTCGAGGCCGTCGGGGGCACCTCCGAGGCCGATCGGCCCTCCGTCTCGGGCACGTGCGCGACGAAGACCCGCCACGGCAAGCCAACTTGCGGGGCCGCAAGCCCGACCCCCTCAGCCTCGATCATGAGCTCGATCAAGCGCCCGGCGACAGCGCGGATCCCATCGTCGACGCGGCCGACGGGTTCGGCTCGTCTCCGCAGGATCGGATCCGGATAGTGAATGATTCTCAGGTTTGCCGGATCTGGGTCCACACTGAGATCGTAGCGTGCGATGTCCCGCCCATCGGGCATCGGTCGCGGAGCGGGGGCGTACAATCTGTGTCGGCGTGCAGCCGACGGGCCCATCCCACGGGGCGCTTCACCCGGTTTCGAGGATCTCAGACGTGGCGTTATTCGGACGAAAGAAAGACGGCGCCGACCAGCGGCCGCACGACGCCCCGCCAGTTGATGGGGACGAGGGCGTCAAGGGCAAGGGGCGCAAGAGCGAGGACTCAGCCGTCGGAGTGTCGATCTCGCCCGACAAGGCCAGGCGATTCTGGGAGCACGCCAGGACGGCGGACCAGACCGCCAACTATGAATACGCGTTGCAGCTCTGGCTGCGCGGATTGCGGTTCGACCCGACGGACATGACGGCGTTGGAGTCTTTCGTTCGTTCGGCGCTGGAGTTCAACCAATCCAAGAACGGCAAGAAAGGACCCAGCCGGGAGACGATCAGGGAGTTCTCGGGTCGCGACGGCGTGAATCCCTATCTGTCGGCGCTGCTGACGTGGGCGACCAAGCCCAGAGACACCGCCGCCATCGTTCGCGCCGCCAAGGCCGGGGCCAAGCTCAAGATTGACGAGCCGACCTATTGGCTGGCCGAGCGCGCCCAGACGATCCTGCGCGCTGAGTCCAGGCCTCGAAAATCGCTGTGCACGCAGCTCATGGCCGTGTTCGCGGAGCTCGACGCCTTCGAGAAGGCGGTCCAGTGCGGGGAGATGGCCGTGCGCCTGGACCCGACCGACGGGCAGCTGGCGGCGAGGGTCAAGAACCTGGCGGCCCAGGCGGCCATGGCGTCAGGGGGGTACGACGAGGCGGGCCAGGAGGGCGGCTTCCGCAGGAACATCCGCGACCTCGACAGGCAGCGCCAGCTCGAAGACGAAGAACGGATCGTCAAGACCGACGAGACGATCGAACGCATGATCAAGAAGGTCGAGCACAACCTCAAGCTGAATCCCGACGACATGCCGTCGCTGCTGAAGCTTGTCGATCTGTTGAAGCAACGGATGGCCGCGGGGGATGAGAAGCGGGCGTTCGACCTGCTCAACCAGGCGCACGCCAGGACCAAGGAGTTCCGATTCCGCCAGGGCGCCGGGGAGATCAAGATCCGCGCCGCCCGACGCAAGCTGGTCGCGAAGAAGGAGGCCGCCGACGCCGCTCCTGACGACCAGCAGGCGCAGCACGCGTACAAGGCGCTCGCGGACGAGTTCGTCACGCTGGAGATCGAGGAATACCGACTCCGCATCGAGAACTATCCGACGGATCTGAAGCTGAAGTTTGGCCTCGGAAAGTTGTTCTTTGAGCAGGGCGAGCACGAGGACGCGATCGCCATGTTCCAGGAGAGCCAGAACGAATCCCGACATCGCGTCGCGTCGCGCAGCTTCCTGGGGCGGTCTTTCCTGGCGATCGGATGGATCGACGAGGCGGTGCAGACCCTGCGCGATGCCATAGACGTGCACAAGGTTCACAGCGACGACACCGGGCTGGAGTTGCGGTATTTCCTTCTCACGGCTCTGCAGATGAAAGCCGAGCAGGACCGCGATCTTGCCGCGGCTGAAGAGGCGGACAAGCTCTCGTCGGCCATCGCGATCCAGCAGATCAGCTATCGCGACATCCGCGATCGCCGGGACGCGATCAAGACGCTGATCCTCTCGCTGCGCCAAGACGACCGCAGATGACGCGCCCGACGGCCAACGCGACCGCGATCATCCCGGCGAGAATCGGCTCGGCGCGCTTCCCCGAGAAGGTTCTGGCAAGCGACACCGGCCGACCGCTGATCCGCCACGTGTGCGAGGCGACGACCGAAGCCGCGTCCATCGATCGCGTCATCGTCGCGACGGACGACGACCGGGTGCGTCAAGCCGTCACTGCGTTCGGCGGCGAGGTCGTCATGACGCGCTCGGACCATCCCAACGGCACCAGCCGGCTGGCCGAGGCCGCGGCGACCCTCGATCTGCCCCACGACGCCATCGTCGTCAACGTGCAGGGCGACGAGCCGGAAATGAGGTCCGAGGTGATCGACGCGTGCGTGTCGGCCCTGCTGGAATCAGGGATGCCGATGGCCACCTGTGCGACCGCCGCCTCGGCCCAGGACGCGGCGAACCCGAATGTGGTGAAGGTCGTGGTGGCGCGGGACGGCCGCGCTCTGTATTTTTCCCGCGCGTCAATCCCGCACCCGGGCAGGGCGATCGCACACGCCCTGCGCCACATCGGGATCTACGCCTACCGCCGATCGTTCCTCGACGAGTACGTCGCTCTTCCGGCGACGCCGCTGGAACAGGCCGAGCGGTTGGAGCAACTCCGCGTGCTCGAGCATGGCCTGCGGATCGCCGTGGCCGTGTGCAATTCAGATCAGATCCGCCCCGGGATCGACACTCCCGAGCAATACCGCGAGTTCGTCGCCCGATGGCGCCGCGACCACCCGGCCTGAGCTACGACCCGGATTCGATGACCGCCTCAAGCGCCTCGAGCCACGCGCTCGCGGTCGAACGCTCGATCGGATCGCGCCTCGACTCGATGAAGGTGCGCAGCGCCTCGATGCCGCGAGGATCTCCAAGATCGACGAGCGCGGCTCCGGCTGCGCGATGCACCCGGCGCACGGGGTCGTGCAGCAGCGGCGCGATCGCCTCGAACACCGCGTCCGGATCCTGCTCGGCCAAATCCACGGCGGCGGAGATCGCCGCGGCCCTCGTCCGGGCAAGGTGCCCCGGCGCAACGAACGGGAGCACGAGGTCAACGCCGGCGCCCAGGATTGCCACCGAGTTGATCGCGGCTCTGCGGATCGCGTCGTGCTGCGACTCGACTCGGAGCGACACGGTCACGACGCCGAGGCGCTGCTCAAGACCGGCCCGGCCGATCGCCCGCACCGCGGCGGCCCGGACCGACTGCGCCGGGTCGCGTCGTGCGGAATCATCCAGCACGCTGCTCAAGAAGTCGCGGAACGACCGGCTGGGGTCGGCGACCCTGACGAACGAATCGATCAGCGACGCACGCACGCCCG
>JADFGU010000117.1 GCA_022567535.1 Planctomycetota bacterium
CGGGCGGAGACCACGAACACCGGGTTCAAGCTCTGCAGACGTACCGTCCCGTCACCTAGCTCCTGCCCCCGGGCCGCGTTCACCATGACCATTTCCACGGCAAACTCCAATTCCTTTAACCGGTGGTAAACCTCCTGAGACCGTTCTAGCGCCGCCAGATTCACCACTATCCGACCTCCGGGGACCAGGCGGCTGGTGACGGTGGTCAGGATGTCAGCCAGCTTGCCGCCGCTGCCTCCCACGAAAACCGAATCCGGGTCGGGCAGCGTCGCCAGCAGCAGCTGCTGGGGGCGGCCGAGGTGGCCAACCGGATCATTCTCCAGTATCTCGACGATCGCACGCACCTGCCGCGGCAGTCGGAGACGATCGCGTACGGGCGGTTTGACTACCGGTGGAGTCTCAAAGTCGAGCGCGTGGTGCTGCGTGAGCCCGACGGGCTCTCGCAAGAAGCGATCGCGAGCCGGGCCGAGCGTACCGAGGGGTCAAACCGGGCCGGGCCGCGCAGCGTGACCGTGCACGTGTGGCTGAGCGATTCGGGCCCGAGGACGGCCGGGCGCAGCGTGCGCAGGCCCGAGTTCACACTGACCCGGCTGATGGACCCGCAATCACCACGAAACCCGGACTCGTTTCGCAAGATGATCGCCGACCCCGACCTGGCGCGAGAGCTGTTCGGCCAGGGGGGTGGGTCATGAACCAGCGCCTGGGATCATCGGGCGGTTTCACGCTGATCGAGATGATGTCGGCGACGCTGATCGGGACACTCGTGGTGGCGTCGTGCGTTTCGGTGTTCGCGGCGCTGAGCCGTGCTGATACACAGTTCGCGGTGCGGTACGACGACACGATGGACATGGAGAGAACCTATCTCGCCGTGCAGCGTGCGCTGCGTGAGATCGTGGTGAGCTCGATCGTCGCCGCCAGGGAGAAGGCATCCGAGCCCCGGCTGGTGCTGTCGGCCGAGCGCGGGCTGGCGCGGATGCGGCCGCCGGGATGGGAGTCGGCGCGGGTGCTGGTGGTGGGCGACGAACGGGACCAGCCGCAGCGGTTCGAGGTGGTGGTGCGACGGTCGCCGCTCGAGAACCCGACGGGTCGGCGGCTGGGCGATCTCAGGCTCGAGGCGCTGGGGCTCGACCCCGGCGCCTTCTCGCTGGCCGAACCGGTCGCGATGCGCGGCGCGTTCGTGCTGCAGCCTCGTGGGCGGACGAGCACGGGTCGGCCGGTGTGGCGCCTGTTGTGGCAGCCGATGATCGCTGTCAGGCCGACGGAGGAGGCGGTGTACTTCACGCCCGCGCCGGCGGCGTACGAGGTCGTGCTGGCCGAGGGCGTCCTGTGGTGCCGGTGGCAGGTGTTTTTCGAGAACGAGCGGCTGCTCTCGCACACGGCGACCACGGTGCTGGACCTGCCGGCGTACGTCGAGCTGGAACTGGAGCTGGCGTCGGGGATGATGGCGAACTGGATGTTCGAGATTGCGTGGACCAACGGCCCGGAGTTTGAACCGGAGCAGCCGGGTGGCTCGGCAACGGAGGGCGAGCCGGGCGGAGTCGCCGAGGGCGGATCGATCGACGGGGCGGTGGCGCCGGGCGATGTGCTACCGACAAGGCTCACACCGCCGCCGTCAGGGTTCATGCCGATCGAGCCGCGAGGGGGCGACCGATGAATGGAGCGCGTCGACAATCGGTGCGGGCGCGTGGGTTTGCGCTGCCGATGGTGCTGCTGGTAGCCATGGTGGGGACGATCGCGGTCTCGGCCATGTTGACGCGGTACGGGTCGCAGAATCGGTCGGTGCACCGACACACGCAGCGGTACGTCGAGCACCACATGCAGCGGGGTGTGCAGGAGGTGGTGGGCGCATGGCTGGAGTCGATGCATGGCGGGCCGTTGGCCGAGGTGATCGGACCCGACGGGCTGGCGCTGGTGGTTGACTTCGAGGGCGGGCGCCGGATGGAGGTGTTTCTGCGCGACGGGCAGGGGAGGCTGCTGACGAGGCTGGACGGGGTGTCGGCCCGTGAGCGGCAGGCGACCGAGGCTGCGCTCGTGGAACTGACAGCGACGGTCGAGGCGGGCGAGATGGAGGGGTACACGCGATCGGCCGGGCCGGTGAAGGTGAGCGTCGCCGCTGTGCCCGGGCCCGTGCTGCGAGCGATCCTGGTGTCGAGCGGCGTGAGCGAAAGGACGGCGGACCGGATCGTGGGGGAGGTTCTGGCGCGTCGGGAGCGAGGTCCGATAACCTATCAGGAGGTGTTCAAGTTGCTCGATTCGCCCGGAGTGCCCGTCGAGGGGCGGGCCGGCATCGCAGCGATGTTGACGGATTCGCCGAACCTCTGGCTGGTGGAGACGCGCGTGGTCCAAGGGCCTCGGGGCCGAGTCGTGGCGCGGTACGCGGGGCTGATCGAGGTGGAGACGCGCCGGGGCGGTCGCGGAGGAGCGCAAGCGTCGTTCAAACCGTCGGGACCGTTCCTGACATGGGAAGTTCTGGACGTGGACTAGGATCGCGAGCCGAAATGCACAGCGGGGCATTGGGCTGGGAGACTCTGTGATGGTGGGCCAATCAAGATTGAGTCGGCGCGAGGCGATGGCCGGGACATGGGCCGGGCGTGGGTGCGCCGTGGTGGCGGCGGGTCTGGCAATGGCGATGATCGCCGGCGGGGGCGCGGCGAACGAGGCGCCGGTGGTCGAGCCGATAGTCGCGTCCGGGCCTCAGCTGGACCAGCCGGAGCCGGAAACGAACTCCGGCCTGGAGGACATCGGGCTGATTGTGACGAATCTGGAGGGTTGGGACGGACCCGATCCCGAGCCTAACGGGGGTCCGGGACTGGCGGCGGGACCGACGCCGATGTCCGAGGATCCCGGGCTGGTGTACCTGGGCGTGATCCGGCTGGGCGATCGTGTCCGGGCGCTGATGTTGGGGGGTGGGAGGCAACGGTTCGTGAAGGCGGGCGACCGCGTCGGGTCGGCGACGATCGTGTCCATCACCGATGGCTACGTGATCGTGGACGAAGGGGGCAGGAATAGGCGCGTGCACCTACAGGCGCCCTCGGATGAGCGGCTGGGATACCTAGGCAGCACCGGGGCGCCGATCCGGATCGAGGACGGGCGGGGAACAAGCGTGCTGAACGGTGTGAACGACGGCGGCGCTGCGCGTCGTCGTGCGATTCGTGAGCGCCCGGCGCGGACCCGAAGCCAGGAACTGGGCGACGCAGCGTCGCTGAACAACCCGGCGGCGGCGGCGAAGCTCGGCCGGGGTCTGCCCGGTGCGCAGAATCAGACGATCACACCGGGCGGGTCGGACACCCCAGCCACGCTGATCTCGCCGGACGGTCCGGCGCTGCGCATGGGCGCGCCGTCGGCCACGTCGGATGAGACGGAGGGTTCGTGAGCGCGCGGGTGTGCTATCTGAGCCGGACCGATCGGGGTGACGCGCTGGCGGGGGTGCGGCTGGTGGGCGAGCACACGGAGGACTCGTGGCGGGCGCCGGTGAACCGTGGCGGCGAGTTCGAGGCGGTGGAGCACGTTCGGCTGGGAACGCACGCGGCGGGCGAGTGGGTCGCCAACGCGCTGCGCGCCGGCCGACGCCGACGATCGATCGACACCGTCTGCGTGGACGTGGACGGGAGTTCGTGCACGTGGGTGACGGCGCCGAGCGAGCGACGGACAATGGTGGCGGCGGCCTACGCGCAGGCCGAGGAGCGCGAGGGCCAGGCAACGTCGGCGGGGTTGAGCACGGTCGAGCCGATGTCGTCGGTCCCCGCGGGAACCGGCGCCGAACGGCGGGTGGGACTGATGGCGGTGCCGGATTCCGTCACGAGGCTGTTCCTGGACGAGCTGGATCGTCGCGGGATCGCCGTGCGACGTGTGTGCTCGCTGTGGCAGGTGATGGCGGAGGTGTGGGATCCGAGCGGGCCGGGCGCGGACGTGGCGCACACGCGGCTGCGCGAGGATCGGATCGTGGCTGAGGACGCGCCGGTGTCGGCGGTGGTGCTGGTCGAGCCGGGCGGGCGGCTGGTGTGGGTGTGGTCGGCCTCGGGCCAGCCGATCGCGGGCGGATCGATGCGGCTGCGCGCGTCGGCGGAGGGGCCGTGCTTGCTGAAGCCCTGGGACATCGCCCGGCTGGGGACGGAGTGGCTGGCGTGGTCGGCGCAGACGGGATGCGCGCCGCGGCGGGTGCTGGTGATCGTGCCGCCGCTGGAAACCGAGGGCGATCCGGGCGGGTTGAGCGCAGCGGAGGTGGGCGAGCATCTGGGGCGTGCGTGGCCGAACGCATCGATCGATCTTGTGGTCGAGTCGGATCCGGTGGGCGAGACACTGGTGCGTGCCGTGCGTGTGGCGGAGGCGGGGGCGGTCGAGGACGAGGGTCTTGTGGCGCTGACGCGCCGGCCCGGGCGCACGCACCGGTCGATGTACCGCTGGTGGGCGGCGGCGCTGCTGGCGGGCGCGGGGACGCTGGGCGTGATGGCGTCGAGCCTGTACCGGCGTGCGGGGACGATCGAGAGCCAGCTTGGCACGATCGAGGATCGCCAGCGCGAGATTCTTCGCGAGTCGGCGTCGCACCAGGATCTGGCGAGCGAGATGGAGTTTCCGCGTCGGCTGGAGACGCTGCGCAACGAGGCCAAGGGCCGACGGGCGTCGCGCGTCCGGGTCAGCGATTCGGACCTGCCCAAGCCGATCCTGTCCGAGCTGCTGAATGTCGCGTTTGCGCTCGAGGGTGGGCAGTATGACGAGATCGAGCCGAAGCTGATCCAGCTGGGGCCGCTGGCGTGCCGAGTCGAGATCTGGGTGCCCGAGGGCACGCTGGCGTACGACTTTCAGGAATCGCTGGTCGCGGCGTGCGAGGTGATTGAATGGAGCGAGCCCGAGGCGAGCACCGGGCGCAGGGACGTGCTGTTGCCGTACACCATCTCGGGTGTGTGGAAGTCGCCGGATTCGAGGCCTTGATGGACGAGCTGTGATGGAAGCACCGGGGCAAACAGATCGTGTGCGTCTGACGGACGATGATCGTTTCGATCTTCAGTTGGCGGCGTCGGCGTCGGAGCGTCGCAATCAGCCGCGCGCGCTGGTGTTCGGGGCCGGAGTGCTGCTGGCGGGATCGCTGCTGGTGGTGATGCTCGGGCGCGGGGCGCTGGCGCGGGCGGAGAACGCGATCGATCAGATCCGTGCGGATGAGACGGAGATGTCGGCGCTGCTGGCGGAGGTCGAGCGCGTGGACACGGACGGGCAGACGCTGGTGCACGAGCCGATGACGCGGACGAAGCTCCTGATCAAAGAGGCGACGGAGCAGGCGGGCGTGACGGGCGTGGACGAGCCGATCTCGGGGTCCGGGCGCACGCTCGAGGGCGGCGTGATCGTCCGGGAGTTTCGGTACGAGCGTCTGCGATCGCATGGGATCGGTGTGCTGCTGGGGTCGGTGCGGTCATCGCTCGAGGCGATCGTGGGGCTGAACGTCGAGTCGATCCGCCTCAAACCCGGCGATGAGGAATGGGAGATGCGCGTGGTGTACACGCGAATGGAGAAGACGAGCTGATGATCGACCAGATGCGGCTGAGCGTGTGTGCGATGGTGAGCGTGCTGGTGTGCGTGGGGTGTGCCCAGAGGTCGAAGCACCGCGATATCATCATCCCGATGCCGGCGGGCGCGGATCGACTCGCCGAGGCGATCGACCTGACGGCGCGCGGCGAGCGCGCCCAAGAGGCGGGCGACCTCGAGGCGGCGATGGAGTATTACCAGCAGGCGACGCGGCTGTCGGCCGATGCACCCGCGGCGGCGTGGAACAACCTGGGCATGATCCACATGCAGCGCGGTGAGTATGTCGGCGCTGTCGCACACCTGCGCACAGCGTCGGAGCTTGCGCCGCTCGACCCGCAGCCGATGTACAACCTCGGGCTGACGTTTCATCAGGCGGGCTGGGACCGCCAGGCGCTGGAGTCGTTCATCGCCGCGCTCGAGCGCGAGCCGAACTACCTCGAGGCGATCCGGGGCGCGGTGACGGCGGCGATGCGGCTTCGGCTGACGGACGAGGATGCGCTGGAGCGGCTGGAGCACGCACTGCTCGTCGAGACCGACCCGCGATGGCGCGCGATATTTCAGCGCGAGCGACTGTCGATGGAGACGCGGCTGGAAGCATTGGGGCGGTAGGGTGGCAGAGAACGCGGCGATTCCTGGCGACGCGAAGGACGAGGCGGCTCGGGGACCTGCGCGACGAGGAATAACCCGCCCGCCCGGAACATTGAACCATAGTGTAAGATTGTTGGTGATGGTGTGCGCATGACAGACGGATGCACGATCGGTGAGTTGGCGCGGCGTGCGGGCGTGGCGGCGTCCACGGTCCGGTTCTATGAACGCCGCGGGCTGCTCGAGGCGGCGGGGCGCAGCCGTGCGAACTACCGGATCTATGGCCCGCGGGCGGAGGAGCGGCTTGGTTTCATCCGATCGGCGCAGCAGGCCGGCTTCACCCTCAAGGACATCGAGGTGCTGCTGGGGTTTCGCGACGATCGGACGCCTTCGTGCGGCGGGGTGCAGGCGCTGATCGTGTCGCGGCTGGAGCTGGTGGAGGCCGAGTCGCGGCGCCTGGTGCGGGTCGAGCGGATGCTCCGTGGATGGCTGAGCGTGTGCCGGGAGGCGGAGGCGTCGGGCCGATGCGGTGTGCTGGAGGGGTTGCGGGAGAAGAATCTCGAAAAAACCGGGAATCGCCCTTGACCTTGAACATTGGTGCAAGGCCGATACTTGGGTGTTGGACAGTTGGATGGGATCTACTGTTCTTACCGAAGGAGGTTTGGTCATGCTGAAACGAAGTGTCTGGATCGCCGGAGTCGCGAGCGCGGCGGTGGGGCTGGCGACGTTCGCGGCCGTGTCCGGCGGGGCGAGCGGGGCGGGCGAACCCGAACGGGCGGATTGCCCGGGCAAGATCGTCTGCCCGGTCACCGGGGAGCTGGTGTGCAAGGACCAGTGCCCGCTGATCGATCCGAATCGTCCGGACTGCCCGGGCAGGATCGTGTGCGAGCTGACCGGAGAGCTGGTGTGCAAGGATCGGTGCCCGCTGAACGAGAGCGATGAGCCGAAGGTGGAATCGAAACCGCCGGCGTGCTGTCGCGGTGACGGGTAGAACGGGCCGGACGCCGAGTCTGAGTCTGCGAAGGCTCGGATATCCCCGACGGCGCACGTGATCCGAGCCTTCGCCCGCAGCGGGCTCAGACTCGGCGTCAGCGCATAAGACTCGGCGTCCGTTGCGCTCGCGACGCGTTCATTGAAATCGCGTTACAGCCGTTCGGCCTCTAGCAGGCCGCTAAAGAACACTCGTGGCTCAACTGGCGCAGGTTTGTCAACGCCCGTATCACTTCGGAAATCGGGATCAAAGGCGTGCAGCCGTACGT
>JADFGU010000118.1 GCA_022567535.1 Planctomycetota bacterium
CCGCACCCAGGCCGTGCTGTGGGAACTGACCAACGGGCTGTGCCGATTGCTCGCTCCGGTGATGTGTCACACCGCCGACGAGGCGTTCCGAGCCTTATGGCGGGCAGAGCAGGACGACTCGGACGTGTGCGTTCACGTGACGGAGTTCATCAAGGCTCTGGACGCGCCCGTGGACGAGGCATGGCACGAAGTCTTCAAGGCCCGCGACGCGGCGCTCCTGGCACTCGAGCGGGCCAAGAGCGAGCTCGGCGTCGAGAATCCGCTGGACGCGGGCGTCACCCTGCCGGACCCCGACGGCGTGCTCGCCCGGTTCGACGCCACGGACCTGGCCGACCTGCTGGGTGTCAGCCGCGTTTCGCTGGATGCGAGCGCCACCGCCCCCGCGGTCGTCGATCTGCGGGGCGAGCCTCGATGCGAACGATCCTGGAAGCGTGACGGCACGGTGCGGCCGCGACGCGACGGCGGCGTGCTGTCCGATCGTGACGCGGACGCGCTGGGGCTGGACTAGCACGCGCAACTCGACCAGCCGTTACAGACCGCCCGGCGCCCCGCGCGCCGGACGGTTTTCATGCGCCCGACCGATAGCCCCGGGCGTAGATGTGGAATACTGGGAGGGTGATCGGCCGCAACGGTCATGTGGGTGGTCTGATCCACCTTGGACCCGTCTCAGCTGCGCCAAGGTTCAGCCAAAGGCGCTCACTGTCGATTGATGATGCGATGAGTCAACAAGACGATCAGCGCGCGGACCGCGATCCCGATAACCCGGGACTCCGGCGTGTGAAGCCCGACGATAGAATCGGCGGGCCTTCGTCGCATAACGCACCCATCACCGCCGACCGCGCGACGATCCTGGCACACGAGCTGAACAACCTGCTGGATGGATCGATCCGCTGCCTCGGCATCGCTCAGCATTCGCTTGCGGTGCAGTTCGCCGCGACCGAGGCTGAATCACTCGAGACCGCCCGGAGGCAGATGGAAGCGGTTCGGACCGCGCTCGAGCGGATGTGCGAGCTCGTGCACGCATCGATGATGGGCGAGTCCGTGCGCACGCACTCGCTCCTGAAGGGTCAGAAAGCGCAACGGGTCAACGACGCCGTGGCCCACGCCATCGAGGTCGTTCGGCCCGGCGCCGACCAGGCGGGAGTAACGATCGACTCGAACCTGGACAACACCTTGAACGATGCGCCCGCGGGCCCCATCTATTCCGCCGTCCTCAACGCCCTTCAGAACGCCGTCGAGGCTGTCATTCGCACCGGCGGCTCGGGCAAGGTGCACGTGCTCACCCGGCGCGACGTGCTCTCGATGGATGTCTCCGGCCGAGGAGCGCGCGTGATTCTCGAGGTTCACGACGAGGGCGTCGGGCTTCCAACGCACATGCCCCCGGCCAAGCTGTTTGAGCTCGGCGTCTCGACGAAAGGCGGCACGGGTGTCGGGCTCGGGATCATCCGCGAGATCGTGCGCGACCTGGGCGGACAGGTTGAGTTGCTCCCCCGCGGCAGCATGGGCGCGTGCCTGCGGATGACCTTCCCGTGCCCGATCGAGCCCGGCGTTGAGTAAGGAGAGTCGCAGCGCGATGAGTCAGGACGGATTCGCCAACATCCTGATCGTCGACGACGACCCTGTGGTCGCCGACTCGCTGGCCGCGTTCCTCCGCGGCGAGGGGCACCGGGTGCAGATCGCGCCGGACGCCGACGACGCGCTCGAAAAGCTCGAGCGCGCCGACACCTGTCTCGACGACGCCGACCCGTTCGACCTGGCGATCTGCGATGTGGCGCTGCCGGGGCGGGACGGCTTGGAGCTTCTGCGCGACATCCGCAAGCACCACCCCGGGACCGCGGTCGTGATGCTGACCGGCTACGGCACGATCGAATCGGCGGTCGAGGCGCTGCGCCTGGGCGCGTCGGATTACCTCACCAAACCCGTGGTCGATCCCGAGCTGCGACTCTCAATCGAGCGGGCGCTCAGCCAGCACCGGCTGCTGGCGGAGAACTCGATGCTGCGGCGACGGCTGGAGAGTCGGTCCGGCCTCGCGGGAATCATCGGCTCGAACCCGCACATGCTCCGGATCTTCGAGCTGGTCGAGGCGGTCGCACCCAGCCGAACCACCGTGCTTATGACCGGAGAATCCGGCGTGGGCAAGTCGCTCATCGCACGCGCCATTCACGATCGCAGCCCGCGTCGCGACATGCCGTTCGTCGAACTGGCCTGCGGCTCCATCCCCGAAACACTGCTCGAGTCCGAGTTGTTCGGGCACGTCAAGGGGGCGTTCACCGGCGCCCACGTGGACAAGGCCGGGCGATTCCTTCGCGCTGACGGCGGCACGATATTCCTCGACGAGATCAATTCCGCCTCGCCGGGCATGCAGCTCAAACTCCTGCGCGTGATCCAGGAGCGCCGGTTCGAGCCGGTGGGATCCAGCGAAACCATCCAGGTTGACGTGCGGGTCGTGCTGGCGAGCAACCAGCCGCTCGAAGCGCTGGTCGCGGAGGGGTTGTTCCGGCAGGATCTGTACTACCGGATCAACGTTGTGAAGATCGAGCTGCCCCCGCTTCGAGAGCGCGTCGCGGACATCCCCGCCCTGGCCGAGCTCTTCCTGGAGATGAACTCCGTCGAATTGGGCAAGGCGCTGACCGGGTTCACGCCACAGGCGATGGACGCGCTGCAACGATATCACTACCCCGGCAATGTGCGTGAGCTTCAGAACATCGTCGAGCGTGCCGCGGTCCTGAGCCGAAACCCGACGATCGCGATCAACGACCTGCCGCCGGAACTGATCGACCCGCCCGCGCCGCCGGTCTCGATCGTCGGTGCGCCCGGGCTGGGTCTGCCCGCCACCTGGAGACCGATGACCCTGGCCGACGCCCTGCACGAGCCGGAGCGTCAGATCTTGCTCATGGCCCTGGAGGCGAACGACTGGAACCGACAGAGAACCGCCGACGAACTCGGGATCAACCGCACTACGCTTTACAAGAAGATGAAGCTGCTCGGCATCGAGGGCCGCCTCGCGGGGTGAGATAAAGTACGGCCGGGATCCAGGCTTGCGCACGCCCGCGACGGCTCGGTTTGCCAGCGAATCCCCGTCGTCGGACCCGGGTGAAGAACGCCGGGTTCTCAGTCGGCACTGGCGTAGGCAGTCTCTCCGTGCAGAGCACTGTCGAGGCCCGCCTGCTCAACTGCTTCGGATACGCGAACGGGTGTGACCTTATTGATTACCCACAGCAGGACGTATGTCACGATGAAGGCCCAGACGATGCCGATGCTCACGCCCACCAACTCCTTCACAAAGAAGGAGATATTCCCGTAGAACAGGCCGTCCGCCCCTTCCGGATTCATTTGTGTGGTCGCCAGAAGGCCGAGTGCGAGGATGCCCACGGCACCACCGACACCGTGAACACCCCACACGTCCAGTGCGTCGTCCCAGTTCCTCTTCTTGCAGAACATGATCGCCGCGTAGGGAATACTGCCGGCGAGGATCCCGATCAACATCGCGCCCTGGGGCGCCACGAAGCCCGCCGCCGGCGTGATGGTCGCCAAGCCGGCAATCGCACCGACGCAGAACCCGACCAGGCTCGGCTTCTTCTGGATCTTCCAGTCGAGGAGCATCCAGGTCACGGCGGCAAACGCGCCGCCGATCTGCGTGTTGATGAATGCCAGGACACTGATCTCGCTCGCTCCCAGTGCGCTCCCGGCATTGAAGCCGAACCAGCCGAACCAGAGCAGGGCCGTGCCGAGCGCCACGAACGGGACATTGTGCGGCTCAGGCTCAGAGGTACGCCTCTTGCCAAGGAAAAACACGGTCGCAAGGGCCGCCATGCCCGCAAGCACGTGAACCACAATGCCGCCCGCAAAGTCCAGCACGCCGTAGTCCGCCATCCAGCCGCCGCCCCAGACCATGTGCACAAACGGGTAGTAGACCACCAGTTGCCAGGTCACCAGGAACGCGAGCCAGGCCTTGAACGTCATGCGGTACGCGAACGCGCCGGTGATCAAGGCGGGCGTGATGATCGCGAACATCAACTGATAGGCGGCGAATAAGAAGACGGGAATCCCCAGCTCCGGGTAGACGTCTCCGACGGCGATGCCCGTCAACAACAAGAAGTCAGTCGGGTTCCCGATGACGCCGCCGATATCGCTGCCGAAGCAGAGCGAGTAGCCGACCGTCACCCAGAGCACGGTTGAAACGCCCATAGAGATGAAGCTCTGCATCATGATGGCCAGCACGTTCTTTCGTCCCACCAGACCGCCATAAAAGAAAGCCAGCCCCGGTGTCATGATCAACACCAGGGCGGCGGCCACGAGCATGAATGCGGTGTCGGCGGCATTGATCTGCATCGGTTGCGCTCCTTGAGATTCCGGCGGACATCATAGTCACTCTCGGTATCCGCTGGGTTGGTGGCGCCGCCACGGATCTCTCGGCATCGGCCACCGTCTTTCTGGCGAATGCCGCGTGGAAGAGTTGGGATGCTCCGTTGTATAGCGATCCTTCGGCATCACGCCAAGCCCCGGAGACTGGCTCGATCACGCGGACCTGACACAATCTAGTAAGAAAGCGTCAGCCCGAGGTAGCCATACACCGCGACATCATCACCGCCATTCGCCGCCTCCGCAGCGGGGCCGAGAAACAGCAGGTTTCCGCCGACGTTCAACGCCCACTCGCCGTACGCGCCGGACTCGAGCGGGATCGCCACTTCGGCGCCGACACCGGCGTACCCGAAAAAGTCGTCGCCACTGTCGTCGGCGTAGTAATCATCAAGGCTGAAACCGATCGTCACCGGAATCGACAGCGTCGCGTTCCCGTCGAAGATGTCAAAGCTCGGGCCGAATCCGAGTTCCATGTAGATCGCCTCTTCCGTGGTCACGTTCGAGTTGTCCGCCTCAAAGTGCAGCCCGAGCGAAATGTCGCCGAGCACCTTCCGGATCACGGTGTCCTCGGGCGGTGCGTACCCGGCCGTCACCCCGACCTCCTGCACGGTGTTGAAGTCACTGTTCGGATACGTGTAGATCGTGTAGGACGCGCCGAGCGAGAACTCATCCCAGTCCAGGGTGATCCCGCCGTAGAAGTCCGATTCGTACCACGATCGCACATTCGTTTCGGTGGCCCCGGTCTTCTCGGAATGGTGACTGTTCCAGTTCCCGAACACCAGCGACACGCCCGGTGAATCGTCCATCCCCTCGACAATCATCACTCCCAGTTCTGCCCAGGGCTGGAAGATGAACCCCTGATCCTCCTGGACATAGCCGCGGAAGAAGTACGCGCTCGTGGTCTCGGCGCCAATCGAAAACGACAGGCGTCCCTGATTCACCGGCTCAGTTGGATCATCGGCGTCGCCTGCGACTTCCTGCATGGCGTTGACCCCCACACCGAATGCGATCGTCGCCACCATGAAAGAGATTTTCTGCATGAGCATTTGTCCGTCCTGTGCCTAAAACCTTCTGTGTGCTCACCCGGGAACAGGTCTTATCATATTCTATCCGCTCAGCACGATCGGGGCCGGTGTTCTTGTCAAGAACGTCCTTGGGCGACGTGCGGGCGATCCATGGAGTCTTCGACCACACGCTGGGCCGTCTGAGAGCCTTCAAGCGCAGATCGGCTTTCACCGAGCCATCCCGATCGTGCCACGGAAGAGGGGGCAGCCGGTCGGGCCACGATCCGAGGGAAGTGATGCTGAATGGCTCGATCAAAGAAGACTCGGCGAGATCGCCACGGCGCTGACGGGCAACACGTCTCAGGTGCGGATCTCGACAGTCCGCAAGGTCTGAGAGGGTGGGCTGGCCCAGAGGGTTGAGAACCGGTAGACTCCGAGAATGTCGTGGAACCGTCTCAGCCGCGCAGCTCGACAACGACGCAGGTGGGACGCAAGGCTCAGCGGCGAAAATGAGTTCTGGACGGATTGGCTTCAAGGACGGGGTCTGACAGAATCGGAGGACTATCGACGCCGGATCGACGCCACCACTCCGATTCTGGAGCACTTGAAGACACTGATCGATGCGCCGGTTGGATCTCGCGTCGATCTACTTGATGTCGGCGCCGGACCCATGACCACTGTGGGTGCGGTGTGGCCAGGCTGCGAGCTGCGCGTCACCGCTGTAGACTCCCTCGCGGTTCAATACAACCAGTCGCTGGACCGGCTCGGGATCATCCCCCCGGTTCGAACGCAATTCGGCGAGGCGGAGCACTTGTTGGATCAGTTCCAGCCGGAGTCATTCGACCTTGTGTACTCCCGCAACGCGCTCGATCACTCCTTTGATCCCATGTTGGGAGTCTCCAACATGTTCGCGCTCGCCAGGATCGGAGGAGTGGTTCGGCTTGAGCACAGTGTGAACGAGGGCAGAAACCAGCGGTATCGCGGACTCCACCGATGGAACTTCGATGTTCAGGAAGGCCGATTCGTCATATGGAACAAGGCCGAACACATTTATGTTGATGAAGTTCTTCCTCCTCAGGCCAGGATCACGTGTGAAAAACATGATCCCGCCCGCACCGGCCTGCCACACTGGCTCAACGTCACGATCACGAAAATGTGCCGGGTCCGCAGTGAGCTTCCGCAGCAGCGTCCGACGCGACAGTAATGTCGCCGCCGTCGGGGACGATGGACCGCGACTTCCGCAATGCGTGTGAGGACACCAGAGCGCCAGTCAGACGCGGAACGCTGGGCTTGCGATTCAGAGGGGGCGGGTTACACTCGTGCTCGTAATCCTCGGCCGTGGAGCCGGACGAAACTCGCACGCCTGGAAACTCAGATGGGTCATGTCGGGTATACGCAGATAGCTGGATGGATCGCGCCGCTGGCACGCGGCCGCATACGACGCGCGACACTCGGCTCACTGATTCGCATGTGTGCCTGTTCGTACGCGCGGCTCGAACTTCCTCGGCACAAGGGGCTCATCGAACGCCTCATACGTGACCTGCCCGAGTTATGGCAGCGCACCGGCACGCGAGAGTGCCGCGGACTGTGGCATGGGTACCGACTACGGCTGGAAATGTCCGACTATTACCAGCGGTTGGATTTCTACTTGCGCCGCTACCATGACGGGCCGCTGCAGATGCTGCTCTGGCGCGTGCTGCGGCCTGGTGATACCTTTGTCGATGGTGGGGCCAACACCGGGCTGGTGTCAATGTTCGCAGCCTGGCAAGTGGGACCGCGTGGGAGGGTGCTGGCATTCGAGCCCAACCCGACGCCGCGGGCGCAACTCGAGTGGCACGTGCGCAAGAACGGGTTGGGGCAGGTGCGCGTCCTGCCGGTGGATTGCGTCAACTCCCACTCCGCCATCGCGCGCAATCGGCAGATGGTCTCGATCAACGGCGCACTGGCCGTGGACCTGACCGGTCAGAT
>JADFGU010000119.1 GCA_022567535.1 Planctomycetota bacterium
GGCGGGCCTAACATCGGGTGCGTCGTCGAGTGTGCGGCGGCCGCTCGCGCCGGGTGAGAGCCCGGCGTCGGAGGATTCCCGATGCTCCCAAAGCCTCCGCCCCGTGATGCATCGCTCGGTTTTCTGTTCATCCCGCCGTTCCGCGTGCAGGGGCTTTCCGTCGCGGGCGAGTCGACGTGCGTGCAGATCCCCGAGTTTGACGTGTGCTTCGACATGGGGTCGTGTCCCCGTGCGATGCTGACGAGCAGGTTCGTCGCGATTTCTCACGGCCACATGGACCATGTCGGCGGGCTGGCGTACTACTGCTCGCAGCGGCAGTTCCAGGGGATGGGTGTCGGCACCATCATCTGCGACGAACGCATCGCGGGCGCCATCCGGAAGATGATGCTCGGGATGGCCGAGCTTGAAGAACAGGACACGCCATACGAATTGATCGCTCTGAAAGAGGATCAGACCACGGACATCAAGAACAACATGTTCGTGCGTCTGTTTCATACAGAGCACACGTCGCCGAGTGTCGGGTACGTCGTGGTCGAGCGCCGCACGAAGCTGCTCGAGGAGTACGTCGGGTTGCCGCAGGAGAAGCTGCTCGAGTTGAAAGAGCGCGGGGTGGAGATCACGCGGCCGCTGGAGATCCCGCTGCTGGCGTACCTTGGCGACACCGGGCCCGGGCCTCACCTCGTGCGCGAGGACGTGCGACGGGCGCGGATCATCATCACGGAGTGCACGTTTTTCGAGCCCGAGCATCGTTCGCGGGCGAATATCGGCATGCACCTGCATGTTGACGACATCGCGGAGTGGCTCCCGGTGACGGAGTGCGAGGCCATGGTGATCACGCACGTGTCGCGGCGAACGCACCTGGCATACGCTCAAGATCGGCTGCATGAGGCGGTGGGGCCTGAGCTGGCCCAGCGCTGCCTGTTCCTGATGGATTACCGCGGCAACCGAGAACGATTCGAGCGTCAGGAGGCCGAGGCCGAGCGGTTGACGAGCGTGTGAGACGTAGAATCGATGGTCGGGTTGACAAGCGGGTGCGGGCCGATTACTTTAGCCGCGTCGGGAGGTTTGCCACGCCGTGCGCGGTGCAGCGCAGAGCTGGGCCGCGGCTTGTGGGTCGTTCGCGGGTGGCACCGACAGGGTCCGTGAGGAGGCGTCCGGCCTGTCGTCTCGCCGGGCAGTATCGGTTTATGAAAAGGTAGGGTTCCGCCGGATGAGAGACCCTGATCAGGAGATCTGGGCTGGCGTTCTTGCACACCTGCGCAGCCAGCACCCGTCGCTGTGCCGAGCCTGGTTCAGCCGGCTGGAGCCGCTGGGGATGGCTGACGGCACGCTGCGGGTTCGCACCGCGTCCAGGCTGCATCGCGACTACCTGCACCGCGAGTGTCTCGACGCGTTCAACGAGAGCCTGCAGGCGGTGACGGGTCGGTTGATCGGGACGCGCTTCCTGGGACCGGACGAGCCCGAGTCCACCGCGGTCGGCGTGCGCACCGCCGGTCGGGCTCACCCCGCGCAGAGCCCCGTCTACAGCGACGGGCTGGTGGTCAACCCGGACTACGGGTTTGAGAACTTCGTCATCGGCCCGGGCAATCGGCTCGCCCATGCAGCCTCACTAGCGGTAGGGGCGACACCGGGCCATGCCTACAACCCGTTGTTTATTCACGGCGGCGTCGGTCTCGGCAAGACGCATTTGCTCCAGGCGATCTGCCTGCGGATCGTCGAACACACGCCCAACGCCGAGATCTACTACACCTCGTGCGAGGGGTTCATGACGCAGTTTCTCGGGGCTGTGCAGGCCGGGAGGATGTCGGGTTTTCGCGAGAAGTTTCGGAGCCTGGACGTGCTGGTGGTGGACGACATCCACTTTCTGGCCAAGCGTGAGCGGACGCAGGAGGAGTTCTTCCACACGTTCAACACACTGCTGCAGGCGAACAAGCAGATCATCCTGTCGTCGGACGCGCTGCCGGAGGAGATCCCGGACCTTGAGGAGCGTCTGGTGAGCCGGTTCAAGTGGGGGCTGGTGGCCATGGTCGAGCCGCCCTGCTTCGAGACCCGGGTGGCGATCCTGCACAAGAAGGCCGAGCTGCACGGGCTGTCGATCGCCGACGACGTGGCGTGCTTCATCGCGACGCGGATCGATACCAATATCCGCGAGCTGGAGGGAGCGCTGCGGACGCTGCAGATCCGGGCCCACGTCGAGGGGCGCGAGATCGACCTGGAACTTGCCAAGGAGGCCCTGGGCGAGCCCAAGCCGGAACTGGCCGGCGGCATGACGGTCCAGGTCATCATCGATGCGGTGACCGCGTTCTATGGGGTTCGGCTGGCGGACCTGCAATCCAAGCGCCGGAACCGCTCGATCGCCCTGCCGCGGCAGGTCTGCATGTACCTGGCCCGACGGCACACACGACATTCACTGGAGGAGATCGGCGGGTATTTCGGCGGCCGGGACCACACCACGGTCATGCACGCCCTGCGGGCGATCCAGGCCAAGAAGGACCGGGATGAGCTGCTGGCCAATCAGATCGATGCGCTCGAAAACAAGCTGACGCAACGATCCGCATAGCGAAAAAGTGGTTTTTGGGCCGATAACACAGCGCCTTGGTACCATCACGGGTCGGTACTGGATTTGGTAGTGGAATGTGGATAAGTGGTCAACTGCTGATGGCTCCGAGGGGCTTGTCGACAGCGGTCCCGAGCGGGTCTGCGGGGGTAGATCGTCCAGGCTCACCCACCACGCGCCTGCAACAGCCAAGCAACAGGTTTTCCGGCAGTTGATGTCATGTAAGTCATTGTCAAATAAGTTGTTATGACGTGTCTGTGAAATTATCCCGGCACCGACAGGACTTTCTACTATGATTGAGAGTTCTTCCTTTATTGAGAGAAGAAAGATCCCGCCAGGTCGGCTGGACAGGCGGCGCGGATTGTGATTCCGGGTGCGGGTGCGGCCGTTAGGGATCTGTGGATAACGGTGTCTCACGGTTCATTGTGGCCGATCCTGGTGGGTTGGAGGTCGCCGCACAGTTGGATCGCGGATTCATGGACGGTCGGACTGCGGTTGAGCGATACGGGACGGAGGAGGAGGGCGTTATCTTGGGTGGAATCGGCTTGCGTGTCTCTGGTGAGTTGCAGGATCCGAGCCTTCGCCCGCGGCGGGCTCAGACTCGGCGTCCGTTCAGGCACGGGCGCAGTGCGGGCATACTTGCTGGTCCCTGTCAGTTGCAGCTGCGCGCGTAGAGGTTCTGGTAGGCGAGGAAGTCAAAGACGTCGAAGCGGGTATCGAGGTTGAGGTCGGCAGCTGGGTCAGCACGGGTGAACATCGTCTGGAAGAGGAGAAAGTCAAAGATGTCCAGCGAGCCGGAGCGGTCAAGGTCGGCCCGGCAGTAAGTAAGCAGCCCGGGCCTGAGCGTGACGAGCGTTGCGAGCATTCTTTGTATCTGACCCAACGAAAACCGTGTACGGCAGAGCCTCGGCGCGGCACTCATGATGTTGAGGACGTCCGGGTTGTAGGTTGGAGTGCCTGAGCACGGGTCGATCTCGCGTCCGACGTAGGTGCAGCCGCCATTCATGTTGTGGTAGCCGATGTGCGGGTCGGCGGGGGTGTCGCAGACGAGGTCGCCGGCGGTGGAGCAGTTGACGCCGCTGGTGCACTCAAAGCCGAACATGGTCTCGTGCGTGTGGAAGAGGTCGAAGGAGTGGCCGATCTCGTGCGGGAAGGTGGCGCGGTTATAGCTCACGCCCGCGCAGCCGTTGGCCAGGACGATTCCCTGCACGGGCGAGAACGAGAACGACGCGATGCCACAGAGCGGGCCTGGACCTGAACTGAACGACTCGGTGAAGTAGATGTTGATGGCATTTTCGAGGCGGTTTGTTCGCCTGAGCGCGTCGATGCCCGCCTGGGTGGTGATGCTGGTGTAGAAATTGTCGTCCCATATCTCATCGGTGGGGCCTTGGATGTAAAAGCGGATGCCGACCCGGCTGAAAGATGTGTTGAGGTTCGCGATGGCGGTGATGAGTTGGGTGGTCTCGATGCCGCCCGAGCCGTCGGACCGCCGGACGATGTGCAGGGCCAGGGGAACGTCAAGCGTGGACTCGGGGAGTGGGGCCAGGTAGAGCCCCTGGTCGTTGAGAGATCGAGCGAACGGGGCATCGTCGGCGTCGAGGCGCGTGCCGCACCCGCCGGGGAATTGTGCCGGTGCCGGCAGAGTCGGAGCGTGCAGCGCGGTGGTGGTGAATGAGAGGCTGATCACAAGAGTGGTGGTGCGCAGCATGAGCCGAGTCTCCGATGGCGGGGACCCGGGTATCGACTATCGAGTTGCTCAGGCGTGCGAGCGTGTGGTTGAGGGTGAAGCGGGCGCAGGAACCGCGCAGGCGGGTGTGGACGAGGCACGACCGGGAGGGAGTGCTTTGGGGCGTAACCATCGCGACATGGATCGTCGAACCACCGCTCCCTGCCGGTCGCGGCTCGTACCGGAGAGCGGAACGCTCCCTGCCGGTCGCGGTTCGTACGGGTGCGGGTCGAATAGCACGTTCGGGGAGTGGTTCAGGGGCACCCGGCGACGAAGCTGTTCTGGAAGCACAGGAAGTCGAAGATGTCGCAGGCCGGGTCGGGGTCGCAGTCGCAGGCGTAGGGCTCGCCGAGCACGAAGCTGTTCTGAAAGCACAGGAAGTCGAAGATGTCCAGTGTGCCGACGCCGGAGGACTTGTCGCAGTCGGCGTAGCAGCCGGAGGTGTACACGATCGTCACGGTTGCCAGAGTCGATGTGCCGCCGGTGGTGGTGACGGTGTAGGTGAGCTGGTCTGTGCCGACCGCGCTTGTGCCGGGTTGGAATGTCGCGTGCGACGCGCCGCTGTGCGCGACGAGTGTCGATTTGGTCGGCTGTGTTGCCAGCGTGAACGACGCTGCGGAGAAGTTGTCGTCGAAGGTGGCGGGGAGCTGGATCATGAACGGCTGGTTGTCCAGGACGTGCGCGGTGGTGCTGTAGGCGATGGGCGCTGCACCGGTGGTGGCGCCGGTCGGTGTGATGTTGATGACGATGGGCTCTCCTCGAACGATCGAGCCGTCGGGATAGAGCGCCTCGGGTGTGAGCCTTGCGGGGCCGGCGCCGAGTGTTCGGCCATAGACGGAGACCGCGCCACCCCCGGTCACCGCCGCCACCACGCGCCCGGCGTGTGTGAGTCTGACTTCAGTTGCGCCGCCGGGCGGGTTGGCGAGATCGAATACGAAGTCAGTGCCCAGATCGCCGGAGTTGGTCACGACGCCCATGGTCACCGTGCGGCCGAGGTTGTTGACGGTGATGTCGGCGATCCATCGTCCGCGCGTCCTGAGCGTTGTGTCGTCGTAGGCGATGACGCGGACATCGTGCCGACCGTCGGAGAGCTTCGTCGTGTCGAGGATGAAGTCCGAACCCGGCGCAACGGTGTCGGCCACGACGCCGTCGATGAGCAACTCGAGCGAGGCGATCGAGGCGGTGGGGTGCGTGGTCGAGGCGATGGGTGAGAGCGTGATGGAGCCGCCGACGGGGCTCGTCGGCGCGTTGGGGACGGAGACAGCCGGGATATGCGCGAACGCGCGGGTGATCGGGTCGCCGTAGAGCAGCATCTGGAACGGGACGTATTGCGCTGCGCGGAAGTAGGACTCGCCGAGGGTGGCGCCGCCGGCGTAGTAGAAGTGCGTGTAGGCGTGGGGGAACTTCCCCTGGTAGTTGCACGGCTCCTCGACGGCGCCGAGCGAGCCGCTGGCGCCCTTGGTGATCCACTCGGACATCTTTGTCTGCGACGCGTTGCTGAAGTGTCCAGCATAGGAGGTGAGGTGGTCGGCGAAGGCGCCCGGCATCAGGGTCAGGTCGGCGGAGATGATGGAGGTGCTGGAGAAGCCGGTCATGATGCCGAGGCAGTCGTCCCTGGTGGTCGGGAGTGCGCCGTTGAGGACGGTGGCACTGTGTCCGGCGGAGTTGAGGAGTGTGACGGCGCCGCGCGAGCCGGTGTATTGAACGACGCGCACGTTTCGGGCGGGGTCAGCGGCGTTGTTCATGTAGTAGAAGGTGCCCGCGGGTCGCG
This sequence comes from Planctomycetota bacterium, assembly GCA_022567535.1. GTDB lineage: Bacteria > Planctomycetota > Phycisphaerae > Phycisphaerales > UBA1924 > JADFGU01. The sequence continues at coordinate 6,055 of JADFGU010000119.1, forward strand.
AGCCGTCCGCCGCGACGCTGCGGTCGATCATGTTCAGGAGCTCCTGGACGGAGTTCCCGCGTGCGCCCGTGTAGCCGAGCATGGCGCCGATGAAATATCTCCTGGCGGACAGTGAGGTGCTGGGCCGGCCGCCGAGCCAGGTGGTCGAGCTGTCGAAGGTGAGTGGCTGGGCAGAGCGCGGGTAGAAACCGTTGGGGGAGGTGACCGGCATACCGGCGAGCACATCGTCGGCGATGAACGCCATGGTGTAGGCCGAGGCCAGCGCGAATCGAGTGACCGGGAAGCACATGTCGGAGATGGTGCTCGACACGGGGATGCGGTATCGATCGGGCGGCGAGAGGAGTATGTAGTCGATGTGGTCGTCGATGGCGCGGTTGCTGAGTGTGCCGAACAGGCCGGGCAGGCGCGAGGAGACAAGCTGCGCGTGGTTGTCGGCGGTGGGGGTCATGAACAGGACGTTGGCGTCGGGCAGCCGGCGCGCACTGATGTAATAGTTCGCGACGTGCAGCGAATCGGCGTTGGCGGGGTCGGCGATGAGGAGCAGGTTTTCCGGGCCTGCGGACGCGGCGTTGGCAGCCACGACCAGGCCCAGCCCGAAAACCGTCCGAAGAACTCTTCGCATGACACACTCCCTGACTGCGCGGCACCACGAATGATGGTGCCCCAGGAATGGCGACTCGGCAAGTATCCGTCCGGAGTGCAGCCGGATGTTTGGACTTTCGCCGGTGTTCGGGGTCAGAAAAAAGGCCCACCCCGCATGGGATGGGCCGAAAAATACGGGTCTGCGGCGTGCGAATCTACGGACACCCGCGGACGAACTCGTTCTGGAAGGCGAGGAAATCGAAGATGTCACAGGCCGGGTCGGGATCCATCCCGCAGGCACAGGGGTCGCCGCGGACGAAGAGGTTCTGGAAGGCGAGGAAATCGAAGATATCGCACAACGGATCCGGGTCGAAGTCGCAGGCGCAGGGGCAGAGGTCTGGGCAGCCTTCGATGGCGATTCTGAAGTTGGCCGGGATCGCGCCGCCGGCGCAGGGATCGGAACGGCTTCATGCACGCTTGCCAGAGTCTGAGCTATTGATGTTTGAGGAGAGTGGTCACTTCCCGTTCATCGAACAGAACGCCGAGTTCGTGACCCAGGTGGCGTCATGGATCAACGCCCTCCCGAGGGAAGGCTGAGGTGGCTTCCCCGTGAAACTCACTCTCACGACCGAAGATCAGCGTAGCCTCCAGCGGGCGACGCAGACGTTGGTGTCCCCC
>JADFGU010000120.1 GCA_022567535.1 Planctomycetota bacterium
AGGGACCCCCTCCGTCACGCTGCGCGTGCGCCCTCCCCCGTCGGTGACGGGGGAGGGGGAAAAGGGAACCCGCTCTGCCTCGCGGACTCGGCACCTGCCCTGCACCGTTTCCAACAGTGACGGGGGAGGGATCCTCTGATTGCGCAGCGGGGTCAGGGCGTCTGACTGTTCGTGGTCGCCGACTCGCCGGTGCCGGCGGTGATCTTCTGGATGAACGTGCTGATGGTCTCGGCCATGGGGGTCGAGTCGCGGCCACGGATGATTACGTGTTGGCTGCCCGGGAACTCGACCAGATCCTTGTGCGTCGAGCTGATCTTGGCGATGATGGTGCGGGCGCTGGTCGGGCACACGACCGGGTCGCCACGAGACTGGATCACCAGGGCCGGGGCGGTGATTTCGCCCAGCCGACGCCGGCAGGCGGCCATGGCGCGTCGAAGCTCGCGCAGCCCCGCGAGGTAGTCGGTCATGTAGTTGATGTCTGGGCTCTCGGTGCGGTCGTTGAGGCGCATGGCGGCGTGGTCGGTGAGGTGCAGCGAGCGCGCAAGCGTGTTCCACCTGAGCAGCAGCGGAACGAAGCGCAAGCGGAAATCGGTGAGCTTGATGGGCGCGTTGATAGTGAACACGCCGCTGATGTGCGGCTTGTTCTGGGCCGCCGTGTGCAGCGCCAGCACGCCGCCGAGCGAAATGCCGCCGACGACGATGTGCCGGCACCTGCTCTCAATGGCCGCGTGCGCGCGTTGGATGGAGTGCATCCAGTGCTGCCATCGCACGTCGGTGAGCTGTGATGGGGCTGTGCCGTGCCCCGCCAGCCGCACGCCGTACACCGTGTACCCGCGCGCGTTGAGCGCGTCGGCGAGCGGGCGTGTCTCCTCCGGGCACGAGAGATAGCCGTGAATGAGCAGGATCCCGACCTCCGGGTCCGGGCTTTCGAGCAGGTACGGCTCGCCGTGCGACCGTTCGCTCAGGCTGTCGTCCCCGATGGCCGCGGTGTAGTCGGTCTCGAACCGCCGCTGGTCCCTCTTCCACGTCGCCTGCGCCACGCGCCGAGCCAACTGTTCATCGGAGAGCGCGAACGCGCGGCGTACGGCACGGGTGGCGGCCTTGACCGGCTCGAGCTCGTTGGCGATCACGCCGGTCATACGGTCCAGCCGCATGTTGTGGAAATCGAGACACCGCCCCAGCACCTCGCGATCAATGACATACACATCATCCCTGAGTGTCAGCAGCCCCTCGTTGCGGGCAAGCGCGACCGCGCTCTGAAGCGGCTCGAAATCGTCGCCGGCCAGCAGCCCGACCAGCCCCTCCTGCAGCGAGGGGTGAATCCGCACGCCCGGCGTCTGGCAGAGCGAATCGGCGGCGACGAACAACGCACGGCGGAGCGTCTGCGCGTCGATCTCGTCGCGGTCCAGCCGGGTCAGCGCGTAGCAGAACAGATGGTCGAAGTTCACCTCGACGTTGGAGTAGATCGCCCGCATGAACGCATCGGTGAGCCGACGGGCCGTCCCCTTCAGCAGCAGGTCGTCGATCGCTCGGCCCGTGAGGAGTCCGTGGACTCGTCGTGCGGCGTTGACGGGCCCGCGCAGGTAGGCGTCGATCTCGATCGGCCGACCGAAATGCACGCCGATCTCCGAGCCGCCGAACAGCAGCGATCCCTCCACCCGCAGCTCCTCCTGCGCCCGAGGGCTCAGCTCGCGACCCAGCAGGGACGCCAACCGGAGCAGCGCCCGCCGGTCCGATCGCAGCCGCGAGTACGTGATCGTCGTTGGCACGATTACGGTGCCCGGGGCGGCGAGTTGCTCGGGGTCGTCCAGATCGAAGCGGCTTTCGTAATACTCCCTTCGATCGGCGTCCCCGCGCGCGCACGCCGCGCGGTAGGCACGCTTGCAGATCTCCGCGCGCAGTGCGAGGACGGCGGCGCCGGTGTGTGGCGAGCCGGTGCGGTGCGGCAGGTCAAGCTTCAGCCGGCCGTTCTCCATCGTCTTCTTCGACTTGACCAGCCCGCCCTCGGGGTAGATGACCCAGTCGAACGATCGGGTCATCAGCTCGCGAACGATGGCCCGGTTCCGCGCCGGGTCGCGCGTGGACATCACGCCGCACGCGCGCAGATACCGCCCGAGGTAGCCGTGGAACAGCCCCGCGTCGGCGAGCGTGCGCACCTGTCGTTTCGTGTGCTTGAAGAGCACGTACGGCACGACGAGCGTTTCAAACCGCGTGAAATGGTTGACGACGAAGAGCGTCGGCCGGTCTTCGAGGTTGTCCAGCCCGCTGGCGCGTATGCGGACGTTGAGCCTGTTTCCAAGAAGACTGAGAATCGTCCCGCTTGCCTTGTATGTTCGCAGGCCCATCGTTATTGCGCCGGAATCCGCGTGGTCGGCTCTATCACGCCTCGCTCGAGCCACTCATGCTCGCCAGCCATGACCCGCCGTGCCAGGCTGTTGATGGCCCGCGTGTCCGACCGGCGCACGGCGCGCAGCATGATCCCGATCCGCGTTCTTGCGCCGTCACAGAACACCGACGCCAGCTCCTCGGCGCGCTGGCCCTGCACGGGGTCGTCGCGGGCGATCTGTCCGGCGTAGGCGCACGTGGCGGCCATCGCCGTGAGCTCCGTGCCGATCAGCATGAGGTTGCCCAGCACCGTCTGTCGGCGTTCGAGCTTGGGCCCGTGCCTCACCATCGCATTGAACATGCTCGCCGCGAGTGTGTGCGACGTGCGGTCGATGTAGCGGCCGTGCCGCGCCAGGCGCCCCATCGAAGCGTGGCGAGGCCCGACCCATGCGCCGGCCAACTGGGCCGGGAACCACCAGCCATAGTGACCCGCGAGGCGAACCCCGGCCTTGGCCTTGGCCCGCAGCGGCGTGCCGGGGCGCAGCAGGTCCTTGGCGCGCCGCAGGTGTGGATCCAGGGCTTCGCGCGCCAGGAACAGCTTCATGATGTCGCTCGTGCCCTCGATGATGGTGTTGATGCGGCAGTCGCGCATCATGCGTTCGATCGGGTAATCTTCCTCGCCCCGCGCCCGCAGCGACGCCGAACGCTCATACCCGCGACCACCACGAAGCTGCATCGTCGTGTCCACGATCTCCCACGCGACCTCGGAGCAGAAGAGTTTGGCCATGGCCGCCTCAATGCGGATGTCGCGCCCCTCGTCCGCCCAGTGCGAGGTGAGCCACGTGAAGGCTTCCATGGCGAACGTCTTGCAGGCGATCAGCGCGATCTTCTGTGCGCCCGCCTCGTGCTCGCCGATCGGATAGCCCCACTGCACGCGGTCGCGGCCCCATTGGCGTGCGAACGACAGGCAGCGCTTGGCCATCCCCGTGCACGCCGCGGGCAGTGTCAGCCGCCCGATGTTCAGCGTCTTGAGCGCCATTTTGAGCCCGAGCCCCTCGCCCCAGATCACGTTTTCGGCCGGGACCAACACGTCACGGAACTCGAGGATGCCGTTCTGGATCCCGCGAAGCCCCATGAAGTCGCACCGGTGCGTGGTGGTAATGCCCGGGCTGTCGGCCTCGACGATGAAGGCGGTGATCCCCGACCCGCGGCTGGCGTTGTCGCGGGCGGTTGTGCGGGCGATGACGACCAGCAGGTCCGCGATCGGGCCGTTCGTCGTCCACTGCTTCACGCCAGTGAGCACATAGTGCGAGCCGTCGTCCGACAGCGTCGCGGTTGTGGTCATCCGCGCCGGGTCCGAGCCGACCTCGCGTTCGGTGAGCGCGAATGCGGACAGCTCGCCCGCAGCCATGCGCGGCAGATACCGGCGCCGCTGCTCCTCTGTGCCGCACATCTTCAGCGGCTGCGGGAGGCCAATCGACTGATGCGCCGAGACCAGCACCGCGGTGGACCCGCAGTGCGAAGCGATCGCCATGAGCACACGGTTGTAGTTGACCTGCGAGAAGCCCAGCCCGCCGTACTCGGTCGGGATCTTCATGCGGAACACGCCCAACCGCTTGAGCCCGTCCACCACGTCCTCGGGGATCGTTCTGGTCTCGTCAACCTCGTCCGGGTCCAGGTTCGCCAGCAGGTAGACCGACACGCGCTCGACCATCTCGTCGCCGATGGCCTTGTCTTGGGGCGACTGCACGGGGAACGGCTCGATCAGACTCCGGTCGTAGCGTCCGCCGAACAGCCGCCCGGCGAAACCCTGCGAGGCGTCCGAGAGATCGCGCGCCCGCTCGGCGACCTCCATCGCCGACGCCTGGCCGCGGTTCATTCGGCTCGTGTCCACCAGCAGCCGCTGATCGGTCTCATCCTCGTGTTTCGTCACGGCCTTGGGCGATCGAGCGATCATGAGTGCTCACCGCCCTTGCCGTTGGCGACTGATTCGTCAAATCCCGGGCCTCCCTCGGCCAGCTGCACGAGCAACGGGGCCGGCTCGAACCGCTCGCCGTACTTCGACGCCAGCTCGCCCAGGCGTTCCACGACCTCGCGCAAGCCGCGCTCCTGCGCGTACCGCATGACCCCGCCTCGGAACGGTGCGAAACCCGTCCCCATCACCATCGCCAGGTCCAGCGCGTCGGCGTCGTCGGCGACGCCCTCGTCCAGGCACCGCGCCGCCTCGTTGACCATCACCAGGATCGCGCGGTCCAGCACGTCCGCGTCCGGGATCGCTTTGCCGTTCGAGCCGCCTGCGGTGTGACCGTTCGACGCCAGCGCTCTCGCCTCGTCATTGGGGCGCTTGTTTCCGGCGTCATAGATATAGAACCCGCGTCCGCTCTTTTTTCCGATTGTCGTGCCGTCCTGCACAATGCGTCCGAACCCCTCCGGCACGCGCATCCTCGGCCCGTACGCGCTCTCGAGTATCTTGGCGACCTTGTATCCCACGTCCAGGCCGACCTCGTCGGCCAGCGCCAGTGCGCCCATCGGCATCCCGAACTCCACCAGCACGCGATCGATCCGCTCGACCGAGACGCCCTCCTCGAACATCGCCGCTGATTCGATGATGTACGGCAGGAGAATCCGGTTCACCAGGAACCCGGCGCACGACCCGACCACGATCGGGATCTTGCCCATCGACCGCACCAGCTCGCACGCCGACACCACCGCCTTGTGCGACGTCTTCTCGCCCGGCACGACCTCCACCAGCTGCATGAGGTTGACCGGGTTGAAGAAGTGAAGCCCGAGGAACCGATCCGGATGCTTGAGCGCCGCGGCCATCTCGTCGATCGACAGCGAGGACGTGTTGCTCATGATCAGTGCGTGTCGCGGCACGCACCGCTCGATCTCGCCCAGCACCTGCCGCTTGATGTCCATGTTCTCGACGACCGCCTCGATCACAGCGTCGACGTGCCCGAACCCGGTGTACTCGACAGTGCCCGAGATGCGGTGCATCGCCAGGTTCATCTCGCCGGGAGTCATCCTTCGGCGCTTGACCTTGCCGGCGAACATGACCGCAGCCGAGGACGTTCCCTGCGCGACCGCTTGCCACGAGATGTCCTTGAGCCGGACGGGAATCCCCGCGTTGCTCAGCGCCCACGCGATCCCGCCGCCCATCGCGCCCGCACCCACGACCGCGGCCGAGCCAACGCGCACGCCGGAGCTGTCCTTGGCCGACCTCTTCTTGAGCTGCTGGCTGGACCGGAAGATCCGCACGAGGTTTCGGCTGATCGGCGTGCACGCCAGCCGCGCCAGCGCGTCCGCCTCCGTCCGCATCGACGCGTGCACGAACATCTGCCCGATCACCCGGATCGCCTCCAGCGGCGCGGGGTAGTGCCCGTGCGTCTTCCTGAGCACGTTCTTGCGGGCCGCCCGCAGCATCAGCGCCCGGCCCGGCGGCGTCGCCTCGAGCACACGCTGCACCCGCGAACGGACGCGCCTGCGCCGGGCCAGCACGTCGCGCCGACCCGTGTCCGTCCGCACGCGCTCGATGAACCGGCGCGTGTGGTCTTCGAGGAATGCCTCGGCGACGATGCCGTCCGCCAGACCCGTGCGGAACGCCTTGCGCGCCGACACCGGCTTGCCCGTCAGGATGATCTTGAGCGCCGGCGCCAGCCCGATGAGCTTGGGCAGCCGCCGTGTCCCGCCCCACCCGGGGATGATGCCCAGGTTCACCTCGGGCAGCCCGAGGCTCGTTGTCTTGTGGTCGGTGACCAGCCGGTAGTCGCACGCCAGCGCCATCTCCAGCCCGCCACCCAGGCACGAGCCGTGGATCACCGCGAGTGTCGTCTTGGATCCCGAGGCGAGCTTGGCGAAGACCTCTTGGCCTCGCTCGGACAGAGCCCGCGCCTGGTCCTCGTCGTGTATCGAGCTGAACTCCTCGAGATCGGCTCCCGCGATGAACGAGTCGGGCTTGCCGCTGACAACGACGACCGTGTGGATCGAGTCGTCGGCGACGATCTCATCCAGCCGCGCCTCCAGCTCGTCCAGCGTCTCGCGCCCGAACGTGTTGACACGATGCCCCGGTCGATCGAACGTCAGCCACGCGATGCCGTCGTCGTCAAGGCGGAGCGTCCATGCGGTCTTCGGTGAATGCGCGATCATCATGCGGCCTCCAGAACAATCGCGGCCCCCTGCCCACCCCCGACGCACAGCGTCGCCAGGGCGCGTCCCTTGCCGGTCCGGCGCAGCTGCTTTAGCGCGGTCAGGATCAGCCGCGTTCCCGTCGCGCCCACGGGGTGCCCCATCGCGATCGCGCCCCCGTTCACGTTGAGCCTGTCGCGGTCGATCTCGCCGATCGCCCGCTCGCGCCCGAGGTGCTCGCGCGCGAAACGCGCCGACGAGAACGCACGCTCGTTGGCGATGACCTGGGCCGCGAACGCCTCGTTCAACTCGATGAGGTCGAAGTCGCGCATCGTCCGCCGCGTCTGGCGCATGAGCTTGGCCGTGGCGTAGACCGGGCCCAGCCCCATCCGGTCGCCCGCAAGGGCCGCGTACGCCCACTCGCGGACGTGCCCGAGCGGCTTGAGCCCCAATTCCTTGGCTTTGCGGTCGCTGCACAAGAGCAAGACGACACGCGTCGCGGACACCGTCGCCGAACGAACCCGGCTCTGGGAATGGGTCGTCACCGCCGCCGGAACCGACTTCCCTCCCCAGGGTGAACCAAGTGGCTGAGCTGACGTTACGGAAACTCATTGACAGCTCACCGAACGCGCGTCGGCGATTGACCGTCCCCGCAGTCACGTGCACAGCGGGCACACTCGCCGCGACCGCATGGGCATGGGTACCCGCGACCATCACGATCGACCTCATACGCGACCCTGGTCGATTCCCGCGGTTACGCACCGTTTCGATGGCCGCAGCGTGGGCCGGGCTCGAGACGCTCGGGGTCACGATGTCGACCGCTT
>JADFGU010000121.1 GCA_022567535.1 Planctomycetota bacterium
TGCCCTCGTCGACCAGCTCGTTGGCCCTGGTCGCGGCCGCCGCGAGCGACTCCAGCGCCGCCAGCTCACTCTCGGCGACCAGCGCTCGAAACCGCTCCTGCAGGCTGACCAACCCGGAGAGATCATCGGCGTCGGTCAGCACCGCCGCCTTGGCAAGATCTTCAACGAGCGAGGCGAGTGCCACCTCAGGTCACCGTCCCTTCCGCTCTTCAATCCACGCGCGACCCGGCCAGAGCATCGACGACGCACGGCCGGTAGGTTTCGGGTATCGGTGAGCGCACGGGGCGGCCTTACTGTCGGTCCAGAACTTTGCAACTTGTACTTGATTATGGGGCGTGCGGCCCCGCGCTCGTAGTCGAGCGGCTTCGACCAGGCGCCGGCATACTCAGTCGACAGCCATGGCTTCTGGGAGACGGACGCCCGTGATCGATCGCGCGCCGCAATCGGCTCCGGCTTCGAGACATCGGAACGCACGTTGCCTTTCGACAGACGTTCCGGCACGCGGCCGATTCGTGATGACGACATCTTGATCGTCACACACGGCGTCGGCACATCTGGTGCGAGGTCGCCGCCACATCGAACAGGACCGCCGAGGTCTTCAGCAAAGAGGTGGATTGCCAGCCCATTGCGCAGCAGTTATCGGGTGCGGTGCGGGAAGAGAAAGCTCGCTCACGGTTCAAGGGGCGTTGATATTCTGACGATGGCGCGTGCCGGCTCGATGCGCGGGATCCATCGGGCCCGTGGGACTTCAGGCCGCGTGATCAACGATCCCGAGTCTCGCCGAGGCTCTTTCTGGAAAGGACATCGACGTGAGCATGGACGTTCGCCACATCAATGCGTTTCTCGAAGCCACCAAGACCGTCTTCGACACCATGCTGAAGATCCCCGTGACCTTCGCGAAGCCCGTGCTCAACAGCGCGCCGCAGACACACGACGTCTCGGGCGTCATCGGACTCTCGGGCGATGTGGTCGGTTCGGTCGTCATAGGCTTCGGTGAGCAGACCGCGGTGCGGATCGTGTGCGCCTTCGCCGGTACTCGGCACGCCTTTGGTTCCGCGGATTTCGAGGACGCCATCGGCGAACTGACGAACATGATCGTCGGTGCGGCGAAATCCAAATTTGAAGGATTGTCGGTGAGCATCGGCTGCCCATCAGTGATTACCTCCCCGGACCACCACGTGTCCCGCCCAAGCGATGCCGCCAGCATCTGCATCCCCTGCGATACGCCCGGCGGAAGGTTCGTGATCGAGGTGACCTTCAGGTCGATCGATCAAGCCGCGTCCTCAAAGCCTGTGGCCGGGGAAGAATCGAAAGCGATCACCTCGGCAGAGTCCGCGGCTTGACCCACAGAAGGAGCCAGCATGCGAGTTCTGGTTGTTGACGATTCTAAGACCATGCGAAGAATCGTGAAAGGCGTACTGGAGACGGTGGGCGCTACGGCTGTTGAAGAAGCCGTCGATGGACAGGACGCCCTCAGCAAGGTGGACGCGTTCAAGCCGGACTTGATCCTCCTGGATTGGAACATGCCGGTCATGGACGGCCTTACGTTCGTCAAGACCTTCCGCGGCAAGGGGATGAAGACGCCCATCATCATGGTCACGACCGAGGCCGGCAAATCCCAGGTGGTGGAGGCGATCAAGGCCGGCATCAACAACTACGCGGTCAAGCCTTTCACGCCCGAGGGGTTGTCAAAGATCATCGAGGCAACGATGGCAAAGGTTGCGCAAAGCGCCTGATCACGATGGAGGTGTGCGGACGCCATGAACGCAACCGGGCAGATCAAAGTCATCGTCGCGGCAGATGGCGAGCAAGCGACGCTCGTCGCTCCAGCCGGCCTGAAATCGCCACAGGTCACACCCGAGGCGCTCAGGCTCGTCGCTGAGAAGGCGGGAGTCACCATCAATCAGAAGATCGAACGGAGCCTGGCCGCCTTTGCGGATGGGTACGGCACCGGGGATTCCGAGCACACCGCCGTCATCGCCACATCGTCACCGGCGGTTCAAGGGCAGGACGGCCGATTGGAATGGAACAAGGGCTTCGACCCAACCGCCTCTGACGAGAGCGGGTCGGTTGACCACTCCGAGAGCATCGACCATTACGCGGGCAGGAGTTACGTGCGGGTCAAAGCCGGCGACGTCATCGGCGTCGTCCACCAGCCGACCGCCGGCACTGACGGGTGCGACGTGCGAGGTCGTGACATCAAGCCCCGCCCGGGCAGGCCGCTTTCGATCAAGTTCCATCCCACGGTTTCGGTCGATCCCGAGGGGCAGATCATCGCGCAATCTGATGGCGTGTTGACGCTCGCTGAGGACGAACTCTCCGTATCCCAGTCGCTGGACGTTCCCGGGAACGTCGACTTCTCAACCGGCCATATCGACTTCGGCGGCTCGGTGACGATCGCCGGCGGTATTCGCCCCGGATTCGAGGTGAAAGCCAAGGACGATGTCAGCGTGGCCAAGCTCATCGAGGGCGCCGAGATCCAGTGCGGCGGCGACCTGATCGCACGAAGCGGTATGACGGGACAAGATCGCGGAACCATCACGGTCGGGCGTAACGCGAAGTTTCCGTACCTGAACAATGTCAAGGGGGTCGTGAAGGGCGATTTAGTCGTCGAGCGTGAGATCGTGGATTGCCGCCTGGTCATCGGCAACGACCTCAAGTGTCCCAACGGCGCCGTTCTCGGCGGCGAAGTGGTCGTCGCCGGCTCGTTTGTGGTCAAGGTGCTCGGCTCGGAGGGTTGGACGCCAACAACCATCAAACTCGGCGATGTGCCGCTGCTCCGTTCCCCACGCCGCAAGGTGGTCGAGGAGGCCGAGGAGATCAAGGGCAAGATCGCAAAGCTCGCTGAGACGAAATGTACGATCAGCATGAACCCCAGACCCTCACACAGCGACAAGGAGAAGCTCACCGAGATCAGCTTCGAGACCAGCGAGTTCGAGAGTGAACTCGCAGCATGTACGGCCAGGCTCGATGAGATCGACGCGGCGATCCAGTCGCGACGCAAGCTCGACGTGCACATCGCCAAGACCATCTACCCCAAGGTCACACTCACAATCGGGGACATGACTGTGACGTTCAAGGACGCCGTCACCGGCCCGTTGTGGATCTGCTGGGATGCGCAGCGGCAGCTCGTGTACCGCACCGGATCAAGCAATCCTCGACCTCTGGCCGACATAGCGCACGTCTTTCAGGCCCCCGCTGCGCGGCCGGGTGGCAGGTCGGCGTCAAAGGCCGTCGCCTGACCAGAGCCCCGAGCTGAGCTCTCGGGGAGACCACCGGAACAATGCTCGTGAGGTGGCGAAGACGGGTTCGCGCCGGCGGTCCGGCTGTGCGGCCGGCCTGGTGCCCGATAACGCGCTTCTGTCCGAGCGCGATGCGACGGATTTTCCACGCGGTGCGAGAAACTCGAAATGCCGCGGGCCGTTCCCTTCGATAATCGTTTTGAGCGCACACCCAGACGACCTGTCAAACCTAAAGGGCGCCGCCGGGAATGGACCCTGATGCTGTATGAGAACGCGAAAGATCCCACCCGCCGAATCCTTGTGATCGAGGGTTCCACCGTGTCTCGCTCGGTGCTGGGCGAGCACCTCCAGCCGCTGGACGCGCTCGTCTCGTTCGCCGGCTCGGGACGGGAGGGGCTCACATTCGCGAAGCGCGAGCGGCCCGACGTCATCCTGGTCGATCTGAATCTGCCCGACATCTCCGGGCTGGACGTGTGTGCAAAGCTCAAGGCCAACCCGCGCACCGCACGGATCCCCGTGATCTTCATCATCGAGTCCGAGCGGCGCGAGGACGTCGTTCGCATCTTCGAGACCGGCGGGCTCGACTGCGTGACGATGCCGATCGACGGTTCCATCCTGCGGGCACGCGTGGAGTCGGCGCTTCGCATGCGCGACCTGATGCGTCGGCTCAGTCGTGAGGCGACCACGGACCGTCTCACCGGCCTGCCCAATCGCGCAACCCTGCTCAACCAGGTCAACGATCGCATGGCGCGGCTGCGTCGCGGGCGGGCCCCGGGCTTCGCCCTGCTGTTCCTTGACATCGATCGGTTCAAGGTTGTCAACGACAGCCTCGGTCACGAGGCGGGCGATCAGCTTCTCCGTCAGTTCGCCAGACGCCTCGGTGGCGCGGTGGAGATCCTCGGCGGGAGCTACGAGCGGTACGATCGGCACCTCGTCTCCCGTCTCGGCGGCGATGAATTCGTCGTGATCCTGGACGAGATCGAGAACCTCGCCGACGCCCACGACGCCGCCAATTCGCTGATGGATTCTCTCGCCCGGCCGCACGAGCTGCTCGGGCACACGCTGACAACACTGGCGAGCATCGGCGTCGTGCTGAGTGAGCCGGAGTACGTGAACGCCTCGGACATGCTCCGCGACGCGGATACCGCCCTGTATCGCGCCAAGGCCAGGGGGCGCGGGTGTCACGCCATCTTCGACCAGCGCATGCGGGCCGAAGCGCTCGATCGCCTCGAGATGGAGGCCGGACTCAGGCAGGCGCTCGGGCAGCACCAGTTCGAGCTCCACTACCAGCCGGTGGTCTCGCTCAATACCGGCCAACTGACCGGCTTCGAGGCGCTCCTCCGCTGGAACCACCCGACCCGCGGTCGGCTCCCGCCCGACACATTCATCCCCATGACCGAGGAGCTGGGCCTGATCGTGCCCATCGGCAAGTGGGTGCTCGGCGCCGCGTGCGACCAGATGCGCGCGTGGCGTGAGAAGTTCGGAGACGCCTGCCCGGGCCATGTCAATGTGAACGTGTCCAAGGCGCAGTTGGCCTCGGACGGGTTCACCAACACGGTCCGTGGCGCGCTCATCGCCACCGGGTGCGACCCGCGCATGCTCCAGCTCGAGATCACCGAGAGCGTCATCATGGAGCTCCCCGAGCACGCGACCTGCGAACTGGAAGAAATCAGAAGCTTCGGCGTGATGATCTGCATGGACGACTTCGGCAAAGGCCTCTCGTCCCTGAGCTGCCTGCACAAGTTCCCGCTGGATTTCCTCAAGATCGATCGAGACTTCATCGCCGACACCGAGGGCCGACGCGAGTACGCCGCCATCAACAACGCGATCATCACCCTCGCGCATCATCTCGGCATGGCCGTCGTCGCCGAGGGGGTGGAAACCCAGGGCCAGGTCGCGCAGCTTCAGGCGCTTTCGTGCGATTACGCCCAGGGGTTCTTCTTCTCGCGTCCGCTCAGCGCCGACGCCGCGACCGCCTGCATCGCGCACAGCAAGGTCCGGTTCCAGGCCGCCTGAGAACCGCCGTGCAACTACTCCCGCCGCAACCAGCCCCGTCGCGCGCTCATTCCATGCTCCCCACTCACGGGCGCCGTCGTGCACCCAAAAAAACTCACGCGCGCCAATACACCGATGATGATCGACGAGCCGGGGCGCCTTGCCGAGGACGGCTTTGCCCGGTTCGTCAAGATATTCGCGGACACGGCGCGCGCCCCGGGATCCGCTGGGCCAATCGTCAGAATCCTCAATCCCGCGGGAACAGCCCGCTGACTACGCCCGTATCGGCCAACAGAAAGAAACAGGAGACTCAAGGCCTATTCAAGGCCGAACGAAAAACCCGGGGACCGGCGACCGTTTGTTGTCATCAACTGGCCGTCCTCATTGATCTCTGCCCGATTGTCTTCGGCAGTCGATCCCCACCTGACAACATGTCACCCCGATCGTGCGAGACGTCGCGGCGCATCTGGATTCTGCGCTCGCTCCACTCGGCGATCGTTCCATCCCGCCGGTGGCCGTTCGCATCGGCGGTTCGGAGAGGAGGCGGTCCCGGCTCGTCCGATGGCGGTACGTGCCGTCCGCCCGGGCGGGGTCCGCGCGCACCAGTCTGTGCGATGGTGCTGTCGCAGCCGTCGCGCGGCCGCCTCCTCTCACTGGCACCGACGCGCCGCCCTCAGGTGGGAGGCGGCGCACCTCGCCGCATCCCGGCTGCGCCCCGCCGGATGATGCGGCAGACAGCGCACGGGCGAACTGGAGGGAGTTCCGTCCGTGTTCGGGCCCACGAGGCCCGAGGCGAGGAGGAGGGATGCCGCGGCACGGGCCTTGCGCTCGTGCCGCTGGTTTTTTTTGTGACGCGCGCCGTCGGGCGACACGCGCCGCGCACCACGGCGCCAAGGCGAGTGCCCGGGTCGGAACGACCCGGCTGGCGCGCAACGGATTGCCCCGCATGCATCTTCCGCTCGTGCGCTCGAATTACGCCTCCTCCAGCACGCCCTTGCGCTCGTCCCACAGCTTGTCCAGCCGCTCGGTGATCGGGCTCGCCTCGGGCAGCGACGCTCCGCACGCGATGAGCAGATCGATCAGCCCGTGATAATCTGATAGCGCGATGTGCTCGCGCCCGACGCGAGGCCGTGACTCGTTCGTCCCCGCCTGCACCGCCGACAGGTCCGCCATGTTGTGATAGTTGCCCAGCGGCAGGCAGACGCATGTCGCCTGGTAGCCGTGCGCGCAGAAGACCGTCGCCTCGCACGCGCCGCCGGCCATCAGCTTGCGCTGCCATCGCCACGAGCTCTTGACGTCGGCGTGCTTCTGGGACGCGGTGGGCGAGGCCGGCGCGCCCGCGATCGTCTCGGCGCACTTCGCCACCGCCGCCGTCAACGCCGGATCGAACACGCTCAGCCGATCGCCCACGCGCACGATCGGCCCGCCACCGATCGGCGAATCCGAAAACGAACGCGAGTTTTCCAGGCAGATCAGGCGGGCATCCCTCGGCGGCGTCTCGTGCCTGCACGCCGCGATCGCACCGATGAACCCGATCTCCTCCGCCCGCGTGAAGAGCACCCGGACGTCCGGCATCGGGTCGGCCTGCCCGCGGATCGTGTCCAGCGCTCCCAGCGCCGCCGCCACCGCCGCCAGATCGTCGCACGCGTTGGTGTGGAACACGCCGTCCTCGACGCCCTGCTTCGCCAGCTCCCACGTCGCGATGTCGCCGGGCGCAATCGTGTCACCGGGCGCATCCAGCTCGGCCAGAAACGTCTTGTGCGTCGAGCCTTCGGGCGTTGTGTTCTCTGTGACGACGCCCCCGATCGGCTCGTCGTCAGCCGTGTGCACCACCAGCCGGGCGTCGGGGAAGTAGTCGTCCATGACGCCGCCGCGAAACTGTAGCTCGAGTACCGTCGGCGCCACCACGCGGGTCACGACGAACGCGGGGTGGTCGAGGTGCGCGGTGACCCAGACGGGTCGCGCGTTGGTTTCGCTGCGCAGTGAGAGCGT
>JADFGU010000122.1:0-6624 GCA_022567535.1 Planctomycetota bacterium
GACCGTCGAACCACCGCTCCCTGCCGGTCGCGGCTCGTGGGTGCCCGTGATCGACCCGTCACCCGCCGCAGAGCATGGCCAGCACCGCCATCCGCACCGCCACGCCGTTGGCGACTTGGCGCCCAATGACGCTGCGAGGCCCGCGCGCAACGGCCGCATCGATCTCGATCCCGATGTTCATCGGCCCCGGGTGCATCACGATCGCGTCCGGCTTCATCCGCGCGGCCCGCTCGGCCGTCAGCGCGTACCCCGCGCGGTACTCACGCAGCGACCCCACCGATGCATCATCCCGCTGGTTCGCCGCGCCCGCGTGCCGCTCGAACTGCACGCGCAGCATCATCACCGCGTCCACCTCGCCCAGCACCGCGTCAAAGTCGCGCTGCACCTCGCACCCGAGCGATTCGAACGATCGTGGGGCCAGCGCGATCGGCCCGGTGCACACTACTTTCGCCCCCAGCGCCGTGAACCCCGCGATGGCCGACCTGGCCACGCGCGAGTTGGCCACGTCGCCCACGATCGCCACCCGCAGGCCGCTCAGGTCGAACCCGTCGAGCCGATCGAACGACTCGGCCAGCGTGTACGCGTCCAGCAATCCCTGCGTGGGGTGCTCGTGGCGGCCGTCGCCGGCGTTGACGACCGGGCAAGACACCGCATTGGCGACGACCGCGGCTCCGCCAGCCTGACGCGTCCGCACCACCATAACGCTGGCGCCCATGGCCTCGATCGTCCGGGCCGTGTCGGCGAGCGATTCTCCCTTGGCCACCGACGACGATCCGCCCGACAGATCCACTACCGCCGCACCCAGCCGACGCGCCGACAGCTCGAACGACACCCGCGTGCGCGTCGAGGACTCGAACGACAGGAGCGCCACGACCTTGCCCGCCAGCTCGCCCGTCAGGGTTTCGGTGCGATTGGCGACCGGCGCGTACCGCCCGGCGCGCTGAAGCAGGCGTCGGATGCGAGGCCCGTGGAGCCCCCGCAGGGCCAACAGGTCGCGCCCGGCCCACTCGACCGGATCGGCCGAATCAGCTGACACATGGTCCACCCGAACCGCCTGCCGTGCCGAAGTCCGTGTCATGCCGAGGGGATTGTAAGCACGCCCTTCATCCACCGCCGTCGGCAGCCTGGTCCGACCCGGCGTTGTCGCGTGCGGCGATCGGATCGCCGGGCTTCCATTCTCGCAGATCCTCGCGAGGCGGGAGCCCGTCGGGCTTGTTAGCCGCGTCGTCCAGTTCCGGGAGCGTTTCGAGCGGGCCCCGGATGTCCAGCGCCGTCAGCAGCAGCACCTCCTGGTTGTCGAACTCCCACGGAGCGATCAGATCGACCATCAGCCGGGTGCGCTCGTCGGTGTCCGCCGCCAGCCCCAGCGCCGCCTGCGTGCGCCTGAACCGGTCTCTCTGCGCGTCGTCCAGGTCCAGCTCCATGAGGATCTCATCCATGTGCCCGGACGCAAACGCCAACTGCCGCTTCATCGACCACACCGAGTCGGCGCAGAGATACCAGAACGTGAACGCAAAGCCCTTGCCCGCAAACTCCTTGCGCATTTCGGCGGTCTCATCCGGGGTCATATCTCGTGGCACACCGCCGTTCTCGGCCGTGATGCGCTTTACCCACGCCGCTTCCACGTCGGCGCTGATCGCGATCGTCTTGGCGCGGACGTAGCCCCCGAGGAGCTTCGCGTTGAAGCTCCGCTGCGCAGTGGTCAGCACGCCCTTGGAGAACAGGTATTGGTCCAGCAGCGACGGCTTGGGCATCAGTGCGTTTCGATACACGCCGGCCGCCATCACCCCCTCCTGGACCGCGAAGTCCAGCGTCTCAAAGAACCCCGCCTCGACCTCCAGCACCATGTCGATGTTGTCGATCACCATGAGGTCCAGCCGATCGACCCACTCGACGACGATCGGCCGGACCGCCTCGATCGTTTCGGCGCCCACGAGCGGATTGTGCTTGAGCGCCGCGATCGCGATCAGGCCGACGATCGGGATCGCTCGCCCGTCCGCGTCTTGCCGCACGAGCGGGACGAACGGCAGATCCGGCATCGCGGCTGCCCGCGGCGCACGCGACGGGCTTTGATGAGCGTGCCCGGCGTGGTCACCGCCCGCCGGCTGCGGCGCCGGGGCCTGATGATCGTGACCCTCGTGGTCCCCGCCGGGCTGAGGTCGGCCCGCCGGGCTCTGCTGCACGGGCGGCCGCACAGACGGCTCGACGTACTTCAGATCCTCCCTGGGGCTCTGCTTGGGCGGGGGCGGCGCCAGCTGACCGCTCGCTGCACCCGCGAATACGCCGCTCATCGCCACGACTAAGACACTTGATCCTCGCATCGCTGATTCTCCCTCAGGGTCGTCGGCCGAGCCGACCCCATACGTGTACCCGAGTATCCCCCCTCCGGATGCTCTTGGCCGCTCTCGGCGGGCGAATGCGGCAAAAACCATGCATTTCACGCCCCCAGTCGGCACCATCGGCCCATGCCGCCGGGCTGCCCCAACCCTATGCTCCCCGGATGACCACCCCCGGGACCGCCCCAACGGCCGATCTGGCCCGCCTGATCGCACAGGCGTCGCTCCTGCGAGGCACGTTCACGCTTCGCTCGGGCCGGACCAGCTCGTACTACCTGGACAAGTACTCGCCTTCGCCGCCTGCTGGTTCTTGTCGCGATACTCTCGAACAAGTGCCTTACTGCATTGGTCGTGGGAAAAACTCTCCCGGTGTTCCTAAAAGCCTCGTCATTGGTAGAATGAACCCTGTCCTGTCCGCGATTCCAGAGACCAGCTAAAGTTCGAACAACAAGCCGAGCCTAAACCTTCGAAGATTCTACACGGGGCGTGCCGCACAGCATCCCTGAGATTCTTCGTTCTGGAGCACCTCCAAGTCCGACCATCTCAGCAGCGGCCGATACGGAATGCCCAGGCTTTTCATCTGCTCCTCACCGCCCGATTCGCGATCGAGGATGCAAATCGCGAGTACCACGTCTAGTTGGTTTCGGCGTGCCGCTCTTATCGCCTTCTCGATCGAGCCACCGGTCGTCACAACGTCGTCAACAATAACCACTTTGGAGAGTGCTGGTGGCACAGGACCTTCGATTTCTTTCAGGGATCCGTGTGGTTTGCGTTCCTTTCTCACGACGAACGTCGGGAACGATCTGTCTAACTGGAGACTGCGCAACGCAAGCGCCGAGAGAATTGGTGTCGCCCCCATGTCCATCCCGCCGACTGCGTCAAACTCGATTCCGTCGATTTCGTTCAAGATGGCTTCGACGACTAGCGAGATGCCCTCTGGGTCGAAGCTAACCATTTTCCCATCGCAGTAGTACCGCGTTCGCTCACCATTGGAAAGCGTAAAATCACCCCATTTGATGGCCTTTTGCTGCACACATTTTGCGAGTTCAGGGTACTTGATTCTCAGGTGGCTCATTCTGGATTTTCCGCACGGGGTCAGAGAGCGCTCCCCTATACCACAAGATATAGGGGTGCTGATCTTACCAACCCCCAAGGGCTGTGGTCAAGCGACCTATCAAAAACAGAATAAAGCCTGTTCCGACAAGCCTTTAGGTCAAGATCATAGACTCGCCTTCCGCCGCGAGATCCACTTTTTCAACTCCGCCCTCGCCATCGTCTTCCACTCGACACGCTCCGGCCCGAAGGTGGATTACGACAGGCGGGACGAGGGTGACATCCACGTTCCGGCCATCATCACCACCATCGACCGCCAGGAGGGCACCCGCGAGAACGTCCAGGCCGCCGGCCTTCGCTTCGAAGCCCTCTTCACCAAGGCCGACCTGGGTGTCCAGGAATAACCAGCGGAACCTGACGACCCGCGACCCGCAACGAGCCGCGACCGGCAGGGAGCGGTTGTTCGACAATCCATATCGCGATGGTCACACCCCGAGCACTCCCTCCCGGTCGTGCCTCGTTTCCAAGCGAGCGCGTCGGGCGCCCCCTCGCGTGAGAACGCTCGGATCGCACACCCGTCGCTTCACAGCACATACACCAGCACGAACGCGATCAGAATCACAGCCGCCGTCAGCACGATCCACATCGGCAGTTTCGATTCGCTCGCGCCCGGCCCGACCGCGGCTCCGCAATTGTGGCACATCGCCACGTCGTCGAACAGCTCCGCCCCGCACTCGTGGCACGTCATCGTCACGTCGCCGAAGCGTTCGATGTCCTCGCGCAGCGGCATGCCGGGATCGTCGAACGGGTCGTCGTGCTGGTACGCCTCGACCTGCCCTTGCACCGCCCGCCGACGCCTGGCGATCTCACGCGCGGGCTGATCGTCCAGCGGCCGATTGTCGCGCCTCTTGGCCACGCATCACGATAGCCCACAGTTCCAACCAACACCGAGCCGCCTGCGGCAGCAGGCGGTCACCGCCACGAGATCGATGCACCCAAATTGTCTCCCTACTCTCGTGGGGAGCTCGCACGAGTCCCGACCTGTGCGCAATCTCATCGCCACCACTGGTACAAAAGCGCCAGCGTCGCCCCGGGCAGCGGAACGAAGAAGCATCGCCCCGCCCACCACCATCGCCTCTGCGACGGCCAGCGCGCCATCTCCGTTGACCAATCCACCCAATGAACCCAGGCGAGCACGATCAGCCAAAGCCACCCAATCACCAGAAGAATCTTGACCGTCCCCTCAATGTCGAGTCTGTGCTGCGGCCCCCACTCGAACACCGTCCAGAGCAACGCGCCCAGCGGGACGATCGACAACCAGATTCCCCCCGCGCCGACAAAGAATTGAATAGTCCGCCAACTCGGCCGGTGGTACTTGAGGCCCCTGACGCTCAGGCGATGCCCGCACTCGGGGCAAACTGCCTCTCGAAGCCCGCGTAGTTCGTACCCGCACTCAGGGCACTCCGGCTGAGCCATCGCAAGATACGTCTCAAGCTCATGCGGATCGTCGCCAGGTTCCATCACAAAAGCCTAGCTCAATCAACGTTGCCACGCCCAGCAACCCTCGTGTTCGCTTCGGCCCTCAGTCCCTTCCACCGTCACACCACCACGTGCGCCGGCGGTGGCATTTCGTCCGTGATCTTCTCGCGCGTGGGCTCTTCGTCAACGTCCTGGACGCTCAACAGGTACATCTCATCGTTGAACCGCGCCTGCAGATGAACGGGCCTGCTCCACAGCCGGCGCAGGTTCCTGAGCACCTCAACCGCCTTGGCCGCGTCAACCTCCAGCCCCGACCACTCGTGCGCCAGGTACAGCTCGCCGCGGTTCAGATAGTTGGCGTCCGCAACGTACATGAACGGCTGGCCCATGTTCGTGATGCGGTACAACAGCGTCTGCTTCACGCGATCGAAGTCGCGCGACACGATCTTCACCTCGCCCGTCTTCGGATCCCGGCGGAACTCGTACATCTTGTGCTCCTCGACGAACTCGGGCGTCAGGAACTCGTCCAGGAAGCTCACGTCGTTGTAGATCCGCCGGACCTCGAAGATCTTCTCGCGGCCCTTCATCGACTTGTCGTCGAACGCCTCGCGCTGCCCGATCTGCTCCAGCCGCTCCCACTCCGGCCCGTGCTGCCCGCGGTCCCATCGCCGCTCGATGTCCTTGATGAGCTCGAGCCCGATCTTGTACGGGTTGAACCCGCCCGGCGGCATGTGCACGACGCCCGCGTGCTGCTCGGCGTAGTCGATAATCTCCGACGCCTCGAGAAAGTGCGTCGTCATCAGCTTCGAGTGCCAGTACGTCGCCCATCCCTCGTTCATGACCTTGGTCATGGCCTGGGGCGAGAAGTAGTACGCCTCGTCGCGGATGATCGCCAGCACGTCCACCTGCCAGTCCTCAAGGGGCGCGTGCGTGAGCAGGAACGCCAGCACGTCGCGCGTCGGGCGCGCCGGCAGCTTGTCCTTCTCCGCCCGCTGCTGCTCGAACGCTTCGCGCTGCCGCGCCAGATCAGCCGCCGGGTTGATGTACGGGTCCATGTAGTCCTTGGCCGGCAGCTTCTCGGGGAGGAACTCCGGCTCGTCCGCGTCACGGTCGGGCGTCATCGGCTCGCGCTGCATGAACATCGAGTGCGGGTCGATCAGGTGCTCGATCGACAGGCACGCGTCGATGAAGCGCTCGACCTCCTCGCGCCCGTGCCGCTCGACGTGCCGACGCACGCGCGTCGCGTGGTTGGCCATCTCGTCCATCATCTTCCGGTTGGTCTTGCTGTACCACAGGTTGTTCTTGAAGAAGTCCGAGTGCCCGTAGACGTGGGCCATCACCAGCTTCTGGTCCGTGACCGAGTTGCTCTCCTGCAGGTACGCGTAGCTGGGGTCGTTGTTGATGATCATCTCGTAGATGCGACCCATCCCGTACGCGTCGCGCTTGCTCAGCTTGTCGTACTCCATCCCCCAGCGCCAGTGCGGGTAGCGCACCGGGAACCCGCCGTAGGCCGCAACCGCGTTCATCGCGCCCCAGGGCACCATCTCGAACACGGTCTCGAAGAAGTCGAGGCCGTACCCCTCCGCGATCTCGCGGATGCGGAGGCGTTCCCGGTCGAGCTCCGGGGGCAGCATCATCGGCCCGTCCCCAGGAAGTCCCGGATGGAGTCCATGATGCCGTCCTTGTCCGGGATATCCGACGTCAGCACCTTGGGATCCTGCTCGAAGGCCTGGTCGAGGTCGCTCTTGAACTGGCC
>JADFGU010000122.1:6634-7195 GCA_022567535.1 Planctomycetota bacterium
GCACCTGCCCGTAGCAGAAGACGTTGCTGAACGGCAGCACGCGGGTGCGCAACAGCTGCAGGCAGCGGGCGGTATCGCCCCCCGACCAGTTGTCCCCGTCGCTGAAGTGGAAGGGATAGATGTTCCACTCTTCGGGCGGGTACTCCTTCTCCACGATGCGGTTGCAAAGCTCGTAGGCGCTCGAGATCTTCGTGCCGCCGGACTCGCGCAGGTGGAAGAACGTGTGTTCGTCCACCTCCTTGGCCTCGGCGTCGTGCACGATGTAGCGCGTCGCAATGTTGCGGTACTGGCTCTTCAGCCAGGTGTCGATCCAGAAGGCCTCGGTGCGGACGATTTCCTTCTGCTCGTCGGTCATCGAGCCGGAGACGTCCATCATGTAAATAATCGCCGCGTTGGCCTCCGGCACGTTAACGGTCGTCCAACTGCGATACTGCCGGTCTTCGCGGTAGGGGATGATTCTGGGCCGCACGGGGTCGTACGTTCCGCTGGAAATCTGCCGCCGCAAAGCCTTCTTGTACGTTCGCTTGAAGTGCCGCAGCGACTCGGGGCCGGTGTTGCGAA
>JADFGU010000123.1 GCA_022567535.1 Planctomycetota bacterium
CCCGGACCGCCCGCGCCGTGGCCGGACTGCTGGCTCGTCCCAAGCAGCTTCTGCTCACCGTGCTCATCCTCAATACGACGGTGAACGTCTCCTATTTCGTCATCTCCAACGTCCTCATCGGCGGTCTCGAAGGACCCGTCCTGGTCGCCGCGTTTTCCGTCGCCTCGCTGCTGGTCATCATCCTGTTCGGCGAGGTGCTCGCGAAGCTGGTCGCCGCCGCCCATCGCGGCACCTGGTGCGTCGTGCTCGCCCGGCCCGTGCTGCTGATCGACCGCGGCATCTTGCCGGTCCGGCTCGCGGTGGACCGGTTCGGCCTCTCACCGCTGTACAGGCTTGTCAGCCCCAGGCGAACGAGGCAGCTCGCGCTGACGGCGGGCGAGCTGGACGCGCTGCTCGAGCAGGGTGAACACCAGGGCGTCATCGACGCGCAGGAGCAGGACCTGCTCGCCGCTGTCGTGTGGCTCGGGCAGACCCGCGTGCGCGACGTCATGACCCACCGCACGGAGATCCAGTGGCTTGAGCGCGACGCGTCGCGTGCCGACGTGGCTCGACTGGTCGCGCAGACCCGACGCTCGCGGCTGCTGGTACGCGACGCCTCTCCCGAGGGCGCCGTGCTCGGGCTTCTCGACGCGGCACGCTACTTCGCCGATCTCGAGCGATCGTCCGCGAGTAACGAGTCGCCAGCCCTCGACCGCTTTATCGACCCCGTGGACTTCCTCCCCGACTCAGCCTCGCTCGATCAGGCGCTCGAGTACTTCCGGCGGGCCGGCGCGCACGTCGCCGTCTGCGTTGACGAGCACGGCTCCGTCACGGGCGTCATCGAGATCGAGGACACGGTCGAGCGGCTGCTGCCCATCGCCGCTGAGCCCGATGACGATCTCCAGCATGAGATCCGGCGTCTGGGCACCGGCCGCTGGTCCGTGCCGGCGCGGCTCCGGGCCCGCGAGTGGATGGAGGTCGCCATCGGGAGCGAGCCGGCCAATCTCGACCCGCGCGTCTCAACGCTGGGTGGTCTGGTGCTCGCCTCGCTGGGCCGCGTCCCCGAGCCCGGCGACCGTGTGCGGATCGGCTCGGTCACGATCGAGGTCGAGTCCGTCCGCGGGCCGGCCATCATCAGGCTCATCGTCTCCATCGAGCACGACCCGGCCACGGGGGGGTCGCCATGATCCTGCACACGATCGGTTTTATCGCGCTGGTGATGTTCGGGCTGGCCGGCTCGGCGCTGTTCAGCGGACTCGAGACGGGGATCTATTGTCTCAGCCGCGTTCGCCTCAGCCTGCGCGCCGACCGCCACCCGCCCGATCGGGCCGCTCGTATGCTCCTGAGCGAGGTCGATCACACGATCCGAACACTGGCCACGCTGCTCATCGGCAACAACCTGTTCAACTACGTCGCAGTCCTTGGCCTGACCGCGATGCTGCAGCGACACATCGAGTCGGAGCTCGCCGTCATCGCGCTCATTGCCGTCGTGTTCACGCCCGTTCTGCTCGTCGTGGGGGAGTCTCTGCCAAAGGAACTCTTCCGTGTCGGGGCCGATCGACTCACCTACACGTTCGCACGCACGCTCGTCGTCGTTCGCTGGGTGTTCACGCTCACCGGCATCCTGCCCGCCGTGATGCTGTTCGATCGCGCCGCGGCCCGCATCACCGGTGCATCAGGCTCGGCGGCATTCGGTCGCGACGCTCGAGGTCGGATCGCAACCCTCCTCAAAGAGGGCGCCACGCTGGGCGTCCTGAGCGAGTCGCAGACGCGGCTCATCGACCGTGCACTGGCGCTGCGCGACGCGACCGTCCGCGACGAGATGATCCCGTGGCGAACCGTCCGCTGCGCGCAGGCCACATGGGACCGCGCCGCGCTCATGCAACACATCGGCGCCACGGCGCACGCACGCCTTCCCGTCGTCGGCGCGGACGGCTCGGTCAGCGGTGTGCTCTGGATCCTTGACGCCTACCTCGACGCCGGGGAAGACTGGACCGCACTCGCCCGCGAGCCGGCCCGTCTCGGACCGAACACCACCGTCCGAGAAGCACTCAAGGCCCTGGGCGAGTCTCCCGCAGGCGTGGGAATCGTCGAGCAGGACGGTCGGCCGATCGGCCTCATCACGCCCAAGGATCTGGTCGAACCCCTCATCGGCGAGGTCGCCGCCTGGTGAGCCGGGAATAGAATCTCACCCCCGGGCGTTCATGCCGGTGAGGAAAGGACCACACTCATGAGCTCGTGCCGCGGTTTCAAGAAGTCTTCCATCTGGCCGCTCGTCATCATCTTCGCCGTGCTGGGCGGCGTGATGTGGTACCGCGGTCGGCAGGCGCCCATGCCCGCTTTGTTCGCGCAGGGCACGACCATCGAAGCCGCGTACGAGCAATCCGCGCAGACCGGCAAGCCGATCTTCGTGCTCGCCACCGCGGATTGGTGCCCGAGCTGCCAGACCCTCAAGCGGGGCGCCCTGTCCGATGAGCAGCTCGTCGCCACGTTCTCGGAGCGCGCGATACCCGTTTATCTCGATATCTCGAAGAGCACATCGCCCGGGGCGGAATTCGCGGCGCAGCCCGGTGTCACGTCCATCCCCGCGATGTTTGTCATCGCCGACGGGCAGGTCGTCGCGAGCACGGTCGGCGCTCGCAGCGCCGGCTACCTCCTCGACTGGTTCGACAGGGCCCAGTCCGCAACGCCATCCGGCGACTGGTGAGCGGGCTCTTACGAGGATTCACACGAGTCGATTCCCGGTGCGCTCGCCGATACTGTCGCCGGGGCGGGAAAGCTCCAGCCTCGCGTCCGCTTCCTCGAGCGTTCTCACTCCAGCGGATTTACAAACAGCCCCGTCGCGAGCTTCGGGTAGAAGTACGTCGATTTTTGCGGCATGAGCTCGTTGGCGCGGCTGATCTCTTTCACCGCGTGCAGCGGCGTGGGGCGCACGATCACCGCCAACTGCGCCAACCCCGCACTGCCCCCGGAACCCGTCTCCACTCCCGTCCCGATCTTGTTCACCTCCTCGACCGAGTGGGGGAAAACCCACTTCACGGGGCGGCCCGCGTTCAGCTTTGGCTCGCAGATTTGCTCGACGATCAGGTGCTGGATGAGCGCCACGTCGAGCGTGCGCCAGGCCTTCGGTTTGTCGCCAAACCTATCGGCGAGCGGGTCCGCGTCGCGCAGTGTCGCCACGAAACACCGCCCGCTGGCGAAGTCGATAAGTCCGAACACGTTGGCTGCCCCGGTTGCCTCCATCTCCGATTCGATGCCGCTGCAGCCCCACTCGATCTCGACGATGTCGAGCGCCTCGCTCGCTGCTGACAAGAACGCGTCCACCGAGTACCCGCTCATCCCAGCGAGCACGCGGTGCGTCGGCCCGATCACAAGTCCCGGGTCCGACATCCCGATCAGCACGAACATGGTCCGCCGAGCCGGGTGCTGCGCTCCGACTGAGCTCTCCGTGTGCTCGACATGGTGCAGGTAGTCGATCGCCGTGTTGTACCTGTGGTGCCCATCGGCAACGAACACGTCCTCCCCGACCAGGGCGTCCTGATACGCCTTGATGGCTTCGGCGTCCTGGACGGTCCACACCTCGTGCAGCACCCCGTCCGCGAGCGTCGCCGACATATCCGCTGAACGCGACGAGGCGATGTTTCGCAGGAATTCACTCGCCCGTCCACCCTCGTCCGCGTGCAATCCGAAGATGGGTGACAGCTGCGCCCGCGTCGCCTTCATCAGCGCCAGACGATCTTCCTTCGGTCCGCTGAAGGTCTGCTCGTGCGCCAGCACGCCGCCGCCCGCGCGCGGCCCGAACGGCACCGTCTCCAGCGTGCACGCCATCCCCGTCCGCTCGTGACGCGTGCCCAGGTACTCGAACGTCTGCCGATACACGAACATGGCCGGCGTGTCTGGCCGACTCATCGTCCCATCCCGAAGATACGCCCCCAGCTTCTCCGCTGCCCCCGCGTACTCCTCGGCCGGCCCGAGCTCCTTCGGCGGCGTGTGCGGCAGGTCGATCCCAACGATGTTCCGCTCGTCGCGCGCCAGGAGCGACGCTTTGTCCGCCTCGCCGATCACGTCATACGGCGGGGCGATGAGGTCGCTCACCTCGCCCCGACCGGAACGGTACTGGATCGCATTGAATGCAAAGACTCGCGGCATCGACTCTCCGGCCAAACCGTCGCCGGACTCGTCCGAGCCCGTCCATCAACTTTAGACCCTATCGTGGACCCGATCACACACACGATGCGACGCCCGTGGCGTGATGCGCTCCGTCCTACACTCCATCATGCCCGGCACGCCCACTGCTCTTGTGATCCGAACCGCCGGCACGAACTGCGACGCCGAACTCGAACGAGCGTTCTTGCTGGCCGGGGCGAACGTCGAAAAACTCCACCTCCATCATCTCTGCGATAACCCCGGACTGCTCGACCGGTTCGACCTCATCGGCTTCCCGGGCGGGTTCAGCTACGGCGACGACATCGCGTCGGGCCGAATCTTCGCCATGAGAACGCGAGAGCGGCTCTATCCCGCGCTCAAGCGAGCGACCGAGCGTGGCGTGCCCATCATCGGGGTCTGCAACGGGTTTCAGGTGCTCGCACAGGTCGGGCTCCTGCCCGGGCCGGCCAAGGGTCAACCGTGGCCCGACAGTGCCCCCCCGGCACCCACCATCACCGTGACCGAGAACGCCAGCGCACGCTTCGTCGATACCTGGACTCGCATCATCCCCGAGCCGGGCACGGTCTGTGTATGGACGAGAGGGCTCGACGCGGTGCCCAATGCCGACGACACGCTCATGTATCCTTCGGCCCACGGCGAGGGGCGGCTCGTCACCGCGGGCAAGGACATCTTCGCCGAGCTCGAACGCGCCGGCCAGATCGCGCTGCGCTACGCCGACAACTTCAACGGCTCCGAGGGCGCGGTCGCGGGCATCTGCGACTCCACGGGCCTGATCTTCGGCCTCATGCCGCACCCCGAACGCTATCTCGAGTACAACCGCCACCCGTACTGGACGCGTCTGCCCGAATCCACCCGCACTGGCAACACGCCGGGACTGCTCCTGTTCAAGAACGCAGTCGCAGCGGCGGCGCGACAGCCCGTCTGACGCTCGTCGAAGCCACACAACCGTACGAGCCGCGACCGGGAGGGAGCGGTTGCAGGAACCCCAACGACGAGCCGTGACCGGGAGGGAGCGGTGGTTCGACGATCCGTATCGTGCTGGTCACGCCTCAAGCACTCCCTCCCGGTCGTGCCTCGTTGGGATCCGGAGCACTTTCTTTCGGTCGCGTCTTGTTCCGCCCTTCGTCCCACAAGGATGCTCGCATGATGAATCAAGCGAATCGGATGCAAGTCAGCCACAATGAAGTAAGGAACGCCATCCCTATACTCTCTCATGGCGGCACACCTCAAGCCTCATCCCCCTACCACGCCGAGGCCCCCTGCGCTGGAAGGCCAGGTGGAATTCACGTGCATCAAGTGCGAGTATTCGCTTGCCGGGCTGGCGATCGACGGCTCGTGTCCGGAGTGCGGCACTTCCATCCAGCACAGCATCCACGGCAATCGGCTCGATTACGCCGACCCCGCGTTCATCGCGCGTCTCGCCAGAGGCGCAACCTTGCTCAAGTTCTCAATCAATTGCGTAGTCGCCCTGATCATCGTCGCACTAGCGGGGCTGATACTTTCAATGATCCTCACTCTCGTCTTCGATCGAGACCTGGTCGAATTGAGTTGGGGAGTTCTCGGAGTTGCTGCGGTCGTGCTCGGGCTGCTTTCGGTCATCACTTGGCTCATGGGTTCATTGCATCTTCTGACGCCAGACCCAAATGGCAGCGAAACGCTTCGCGTAGCAATCGCACGCGCCCGTGCGCGCGCCTACGGCAAGTTTGCGTGTGTCTCTATCTTAGTGCTCGTGGGGGCACAATTTGTCTTTGAGTCATTCGGAGGCGACGCATCCATCTTTTCAGCCGTAGTCTTTTTACCGGCTCTTGCGTTCTTCGTGCATTTTCAAGGGCTCTGCACATTCACGAGTTGGCTTGCCCGCCGCATCCCCGACAAGATACTCCTTAAGAACATACAAAGGGCGCGCATTATGGCAGTCGCTGTTGCGCTCTGGTCGCTCGCTCCGGTACTCACGGTTCTCGCTGACAGCCTGGCGATTGGTCCCATCGGAAGGCCTCGTTTTACGTCGTTCGGCGGCGCTCTGATTGGCATTGCCTGGTCTATCGCGACACTGTTCTTCATCTTTTCACCGCTCTTTTGGCTCGGTTATACCCACACCACGATGAGCCGCCTCAGCCGGGCGCTGCGCCGCGCGAAAGACCAATCGTCCATCTCGACAATCACGGAACCATCTTCCACCGACCCCGACCGCAACGAATAGTCGGGCAGCTTTATCACCCTACAATCCCGCGTGATCCCCTCCAAACCCAAAGTCCTTCTCGCCATGTCGGGCGGCGTCGATTCGTCGGTCGCTGCGGCACTGCTGCTGCGCGAGGGGTACGACGTGGTGGGGGTTTTCATGCGCCTGGGAACACCGGGCGAGTCGTTCCAGGAACCCATCCCCGCATCCGTCGCATGCGCCGCCCAGATCCCGGATGAGAAGAGCGCATCGCGGGGCTCCAGTGTTGCGCAACGCAAGCCAAAGACCCTGCCTCTCAAGATCCATCACCAGGGCTGCTGCTCGATCTCCGACGCGGCCGACGCGCGGCTGGTCGCTGCGGAGTTGGGCATTCCCCTCTACATCTGCAACTTCAAGAAGGACTTCGGCCGCATCATCGACTACTTCGCGACCGAGTACGCCATCGGCCGCACACCAAACCCCTGCGTCCGCTGCAACGACTGGCTCAAGTTCGGCAAGCTGCATGACTACGCAAGGCAGCTCGGCGCACAGTTCGTCGCCTCGGGTCACTACGCCCGTGTGGTCAACGACGCAACGCCGCCACCTCCGTCGCTGCGTCGCTTCGTCGCGCCGTCGCTTCTGCAGGCCATTGACCATACCAAGGACCAGTCGTACGTTTTGTTCGGCGCCCCTCGCGAGCGGCTCAACGAGATGCTCCTGCCGGTGGGGGGGTACCACAAGTCCGAGATCCGCGACCTGGCGCAGAGGTTCAGCCTCCCCGTCTTCGACAAGCCCGACTCGCAGGAGATCTGCTTCGTCCCCGACAACGACTACGCCGCGCTGG
>JADFGU010000004.1 GCA_022567535.1 Planctomycetota bacterium
GATGTTCTCGAGCACGACGATCGAGTTGTCGACCAGCATGCCGACGCCGAGCGCGAGCCCCCCGAGGCTCATGATATTCAAGCTCACGCCGGCCGCATCCATGAGCGCGAACGTACCCACCACCGATATCGGGATCGCCAGCGCGATCGCGACCGGATACCTCGGATCTCTCAAGAACAGGAAGAGAACCAGGAACGCGAGGATACCTCCAATGATGAGCGCCTGCACGACGTTGAAGATCGAGTCCGCGATGAAGCTTGCTTGATTGTCCGCAACGTCGATGCGCATGCCCGGATACTCGGCCTGCAACTGCTCGATAACTTCCTCTACTCTCCGGGCCACCCTCACCGTGTTCGCCCCGGACTCCTTGAAGACGAGCAGGCCGACCGCTTCTTCGCCGGCGTACCGGGCGATGGTCTCGCGCTCTGCGAAGCCGTCGACAACGCGCGCGACGTCACTCAGGCGAACGACCCTGTATCCCTGGCTCCCGCCCCCGCCGGTCACACCAGTCCCTGTGGCTGCTCCGCCTCCCTGACCCCCGATCGGCTGACGTGCGACGACCACGTCCGCGATCTCCTCGACCGTCTGGAACTCGCCCAGAGTGCGCAGCGGGTACCGGTACCTGCCCTGTAGGATCGTGCCGCCCGGCGCGCTCACGTTGGCGGCGTCGAGCGCCTGAGAGATTTCGAGGATCGTCACTCCGTACGAGTCCAGCAGGTTGGGGTCGACCTCGACCTGAATCTCGCGGTCGAGCCCACCGGTGACGGCAGCCTCCGCGACCCCATCGAGTTGTTCGAGTCGACGTCGGAACACGGTCTCGGCGAGCTCCTTCGTCTGCCAGAGATCGATGCCGCCGGAGACCGACAAGGTCATGATCGGGTCGGACTCGGGATCGACACGAAGAATCGCCGGCCGCGAGGCGCTCTCCGGCAAGGACTCGCGCACGTTGTCCATGCGCTCGCGCACGTTGAGCATCGCGAAGTCCATGTCCGTGCCCCACGCGAAGCGTAGGGTCACCAGGCTCACACCCTCCCGCGACACAGACGTCACCCGCTCCACACCGGGCGCGGCAGCCGCCTGTCCCTCGATGCGCTCCGTGACGAGCCGTTCGACCTCAGCGGGCGCGACGTCGGGGTACGACGTGTAGATGACGAGACGCGGGTAGCTCACGTCCGGCAGCAGATCGATCGGCAGCCTGACGTACGAGATGCCACCCAGCAAGATGATCGCCAGGAAAAGCATCCAAACCGCTACTGGCCTTCGGGTCGAGGCACCGGGTATGGACACCGCTCAGCGCCCTCCCGAGCCGGACGCAATGGGCGGCGTGCCGCCGCGGACTCGGGCTCCCACTGCCTCCTCGAGGGTCAGAACTGCGTCCACGAAGCTGTGCCGGGCGGTGATCACCTGGCGGCGGGTCGTCGCCTCCGAGTCGAAGCTCGATCGCAGGTCCTCGAAGGTACGGGTCCCGATGCGGTACTCCTCACGAGCGAGGCGCAGCGCCTCCTGGGCGATCTCGAGAGACCGCTCTGCGAGGCGAAGTACCTCGTACTGATTCGAGATCTCCAGCACGGCGCTGCGCACCGTCTCTTCGATGCGCAGCCTGGCCTCGCGTTCCGCTTCGCGGCCGTTGTCGAGCTGGACCGCGGCCTGCTCCATCGCCTGACGGTTCTGGAAGAAGTTGTTGAACATCGGGATGGAGAACTTCACGCGGAACTGCGCGTCCAGCGGCTCGCTGATGCCGACGTCGAATACCGACAAACCCCGCGGCTGGGAACGCCGCCACACGTCGACGCTCATCGACACCGCGGGCCACCAGGAGTTCTGGGCCTCCTGCACTCCGAGGCTAGCGGACTCTATCGAGAGTCTCGATTGCCGGAGCTCGGGGTTCACGACCAGCGCCGAGGCGACCAACTGCTCGACTTCGAGGCCGGACGGATCGAAGATCGGCAGATCCTCATCAGCCAGGGACAGTGATACCCGCTCCTCACTGCCGAGCTGGGTCCGCAAAGCGAGCACTGCTTGCTCGTACGTCGCCCGCTGCTGCTGAAGTTCGAGCAACTGTTGCTCGACCGCGAGTTCGGCGTTGAGCACGTCCACGCGGGTGCGCAGAGCCAGGCTGAACAGCCGTTCGGCAACGGTCATGTCGATCTGCCGCGCCTCTACCAACTCCTCCTCCGCGCGCATGAGGTCGCGTTGCTCGAGCGCGTCCATGTACAGCCGCTGGATCTGGACCTGGAGCCCCGTGAGCGCCCTGACCACACTGAGCTCCCGATCCTCGTTCGTGATGGACTGCCGGCGATGCGCTTGCAATAGCGACCGACCGCGGACATTCCAGTTGAAGGACATCGCCTGCTGGGTGTTTGAGGAGTACTGCCAGTCCGCGGAATCGTTCACGATCGTGTTGCCGAAGTTGTCGTAGCCGACGCGCTGAATGTTGCCGCGGAACCCTGTATCGAAGAGCTGCAGGTTCACCCGCGGCAGCAGCTGATCGAACCATGTCGTCCGCATCTCGATATCGTTCAGCAGCGCGCTGTTGCTCGCCTGCCGGTAGGTCGGGTTGTTCCCCTCGGCGATGTCGAGCGCTATCGAAAGCGTGAGCCGCAGCGTGTCCGCCGACTGAGCCGCCAACCCGGGGCCGACAAGCCCGGTCGCGATGAGCGCGGCGACGAGCGTCCTGGACCTCATCGGCTCGGCCTTCCCCCGGCGGCTTCCACGTTGTCGACGAGCCGGACCGCCGTGTCGTGCGCCAGATAGTGGTGCCCGTCGATGAGCACGATCTCGCCCGGCTCCACCATGCCGTTCTCCGGGCCTTCCCGGAGGATCTCTACGTGGGTGTCGTTCTCCCGACCCGTGTTGACGTACCGCCACGCCGCTACGCCCACGTTCCCATTCTGTTCGTAAACGAACAGCATGGTGCGCCGCGTTCCTTCCCCGCGCTCCAGGATCGCCGCACGGGGAACCATGACGCGGTCGGGCAGTGCCTCGGCATCCAGGGACACCTCCGCGTACATGCCCGGCTTGATGCGGTGGTCGTGGTTGGGGAGCAGGACAGTGACGCGACCCGTGCGGCTGTCGGGATCGACGACCGGATTGATCGTCTCGATGGAGCCGATGAACGTCTCACCCGGATAGGCCGCGAACTGGACCTCCGCTCGACGGCCCTCTGAGAGGAAGCCGAGCTCGGCTTCGAGGACCTGCACTTCGACCTTGATCGGGTCGAGATCGACGACCGTCATCAACTCAGTGCCGGCGCTCACGTACTGCCCTTCCACCACACGGATGTCGGCGATCCTCGCTGCAAAGGGAGCGGTGACCCGAGAGCGCTCGAGCTGCAACTGCGCCTGCCGGAGAGCGACGTGGCTCTGGTCGAGCCCGCTGCGCGTGCGCGCGATTCGCTCACGCTCGGCCCGAACCGCCGGATCCTCGATCTCGTCATCGAACAGGGTCAACTGCCGGTAGTCCGTCTCCGCAGCGAGCAGATCGGCCTGCGCCTGTGCGACCCCCAGGGCGTACTCGGTGCTGTCGATTTGCAGCAAGGGAGTGCCCTCCGTCACGCGCTGGTTCTCCCGTACCGGGAGCTCCTGCACGACGCCCCCGACCTGAGCGGTGAGCGTCGTCCTGCGAAAAGCCTCCGCCTGTCCGGCCGCGCCGACGCGGATCCAAAGCGTGTCCCTGACCACCTCCGCACCGCCTACGGCTTGAGGCATATCGGCCGAGAACTGGCTGCCACCACTGGTCTCCGGGAGGTCGGCTTCACCCCCTTCCGCGACGTTCCCGGCCTCCGCCTCTCGGGCGAAGCCGCCAAGACGCCACCAGACGCCGACGATGAGGACACCGAAGACGAGCAGCACTGTGACCAAGCTCAGTGTGCGTCTGGAAAAGCTCATGTTACGTCCTCGAGGTGCGGGTTTCTCAGGTGCAGTGGTGGCCTCATCCGACCGTCCGTCCGAAGCGGTCGTCCATAGGACGCGGAACCTTCCCGGGACCGTTGCACCGACAGTTGTAGATGATCATTGCGGAGAGCCGAAAGAAGCCGGATCGGCCGGTCATGCGTCGCTTGCCCCTGACCTTACTCTTCGCCCAGCGCTCCCGCGGATGCGGGGGGCGCGTAGGTTCTCTTCACGTAGTCGAGAAGGATCTCCTTGAACTCGTCCACGAGCCCGTCGCCCTTGAGGGTCGTGGAGTGTTCGCCGTCTATGTAGACGGGCGCTTTGGGATCCTCGGAAGTGCCCGGCAACGAGATCCCGATATTCGCGTGCTTCGACTCACCGGGTCCGTTCACCACGCAGCCCATCACCGCGACGTCCATTTCCTCGACGCCCGGATACTCGCCACGCCACTCAGGCATCATCTCCCTGATGTAGTTGGTGATGTCCTCCGCCATCTCCTGGAAAAAGGTGCTGGTGGTGCGGCCGCACCCGGGGCAGGACGTCACCTGGGGTTCGAAGTGACGAATGCCCAGAGACTGGAGCACCTGTTGAGCTACGCGCACCTCTTCGGCCCGGTCGCCACCCGGCCTCGGCGTCAGTGACACGCGAATGGTGTCGCCGATCCCGTCGAGCAGGATGGGAGCCAGCCCCGCGGTTGTAGCCACGATTCCCTTGGTGCCCAAGCCCGCCTCGGTGAGGCCGAGGTGCAGCGGATAGTCACGGCGGGCCGCGAGCATGCGGTACACCGCGATGAGGTCGCGAACGGTGGAGACTTTCGCGGAGATCACGATGCGATCGTGGCCGAGCCCCGTCTCTTCCGCCAACGCCGCGGAGCGGAGCGCGCTCTCGACCATCGCCTCGAGCAGCACCTCCCGAGCTTCTTTGGGGACGTCCGCCAGCGCGTTCGCGTCCATGAACTCGGTGAGCAAGCGTTGGTCCAGCGATCCCCAGTTCACACCGATGCGCACGGGCTTGTCGTGCTCGATCGCGACCTCGATGATCTGCGTGAAATTCTCGTCGCGGCGCTTGGTCCCGACGTTTCCGGGATTGATCCGTAGCTTCGCGAGCGCGTCCGCAGTGTCCGGGTACTTCGTGAGCAGGAGATGGCCGTTGTAGTGGAAATCGCCCACGATGGGTGTCTCGTAGCCATCGTCGTGGAGTCGGCTCACGATCTCCGGCACCGCCTGCGCCGCCTGGTCATTGTTGACTGTGACCCGCACGATCTGGCTTCCGGCGTCCGCGAGCAGCCGAACCTGATCGACCGTCGACTCGACGTCGGCGGTGTCCGTGTTGGTCATCGACTGGACGACCACCGGCGCGCCTCCGCCGATCGTCACGCCTCCGACGTCGACGGGAACAGTTCTTCTGCGCGTTACGGCGATCACGAAAGCCTCATGGGATCGGCGGTTCCGGGGTCATGACCCTGGAACGGAACGTAGCCGCTAGCTGGCGAAACGGGCAGTCAAGTCAACCCCCCCCCGTAGCTTGTCGTGCCTGCTGAACGAGGTACGCATGAACAGTCGACCGCGAACAGGGACTCGCCGCGCTCGGTCGAAGCCGCGTCCGTGGGCAGCTCCAGCTGGGCGACGTAGGGCTCCGTCGCCCTCAGCTGCGGTGTCGGCATCGGTGCGTTCGCGTCGAGCGCGAACGTCATGACGCGGCCGATCTGCTCGTACTGGGCCGCGTCGCCCGCCGGTGAGAAATATCGGCCACTGTTCCCGCCCCAGCCCGCTGAGACGGTGACGTACTGGACGCCGTCCAACTCGTAGGTGACCGGTGGAGCGATGATGCCGAGCCCGGTCGATATGTCCCAAACCGCTTCTCCTGTCGAGGCCCGGTACGCGACGAAGCGGCCGTCTCCAGCGCCCTGGAATACGAGCCCGCTCGCAGTGGTCAAGACGCCGCCGTTCCACCAGTGCTCGTGCCCTACCCGCCAGACCTCCTCCTGCCGGACCGGATCCCACGCGAGCAGAAAGCCCATGGGGATCGATGCGATTCTGAAATCTGCCCCGGTATTCCACAAGCCCGCGTAGAGGCCGCCTTCGGGGTTCCCCGAATACCGCGCGGCCATCTCGGTGATCGGGACGTATACGAGACCCGTGCCGGGATTGAACGCCATCGGCTGCCAGTTGTGCCCTCCGATCGCCGTCGGAGCTACTACCGCGGGAGCGTCTCCGTACAGAGCGGACTCCCGGATCCGTGGTCGCCCGGTCTCGAGATCGATGCCGTCGGCCCAGGTCACCTCCACGAAGGTCTCCGCGGAAATCAGCTCCCCGGTCGCTCTGTCGAGCACGTAGAAGAAGCCGTTCTTGGGCGCCTGCATGAGCACTTCGCGCGCCTGACGCTCGATCTGCAAAGTGGCCAGGATCATCGGCTGCGTGGCGGTGAAGTCCCAGTGATCGCCCGGCGTCGTCTGATAGTGCCAGACGATCTCGCCGTCGCTCGCGCGCAGGGCGAGGATCGACGAGAGGTAGAGGTTGTCGCCTCCACCCGGGCTCCGCACGCGCCAGTTCCAGGGCGAGCCGTTCCCTGTCCCCACGTAGAGAAGACCCAGAGCCGGGTCATACGCCATGCCGTCCCAGGCCGTGCCACCACCACCCAAGCTCCACCACTCCCCCGACCACGTCTCGGCCGCCCGCTCCATCGCGGCCGATTCGAAGCCCAGAGCGGGGTCACCCGGCACCGTGAAAGTGCGCCACGCTTGCTCACCCGTCCCGGCATCGTACGCGGTCACGTAACCGCGCACGCCATACTCAGCGCCGCCGTTTCCGATGATCACGAGTCCGTTCACGATCCTCGGCGCGCCCGTAATGCTGTAATCCTTTGTCTGGTCTACGGTCACCACCTCCCAGACCGGCGTGCCACGCCCCGCGTCCAGCGCGATCAGCCGCCCGTCCAGAGTACCGACGAACACGTGGCCTTCGTACAGCGCGACGCCCCGGTTCACCACGTCACAGCAGGCCTGAAGCCCGCGCAGTCGGGGCACCTGGGGATCGAAGCTCCACAGGAGCTCGCCGGAGCGTGCATCGAAGGCGAAGACCATGCTCCAGGGCCCGGTCGTGTACATGACGCCCCCGACGACGAGCGGCGTGGCTTCCACTCCCCCACGCAGGGGCATATCGTAGGCCCACACGAGGCCGAGCCGTTCGACATTCTCGGGGGTGATCCGCTCGAGCGTGCTGAAGCGGTCCTCCGCGTAGTCGCCACCGTGGGTAACCCAGTTCGCGGGCTCGCCGGCTGCCGCCTCGAGCTGTCGGGTGGTAACGTCGGCGGGCCTCGAGCCACGCGCATCCGACGAGTCGCCTGCACCGCACGCGCTCAGCGCGGCAGCAAAAAAGGCTAGGGAGACGATGCGCATGTGTGCTGGCTGGTCAGAGGGCGAGAGCTTCTGGGCCATGGCGCGCGTATTGTAGGCCCGACCCGGCCGATGTACAGCCCATCTTGTCACAACGTCGAAGGAGTCGTCGATTCGCGGTGGCCGGCCGGGGAGACGGCTCACCGGGCGCCCGAAGGGAGGTTACGATGTCCTCAACAGCATTGCTGGCAGGTCTCGGGCTCGCTCTGTGCGCGGCGCCCGCGCTAGCTCAGGCGGTGCCAGCCGAGCCGTCAGACCGGACCGAGCTGCCCCGGATCTCGGCGACGTGGGTGGAAGCACCGATCGCCGACGTTCTGCTCGCCTTCTCCACGTTCTCCGGCAAATCGATCGTGCGCGGTGAGAACGCCACGGGATCCGTCACTGCCGAGATCAAGGATCAGCCGTGGGATGCCGCGCTACGTGCGATCCTCTCCGCGCAGGGTCTCATCGCTGTCGAAGACGAGTACGGGATCATTCGGGTCAGCAACATCGAGGCTCTGAACACGCGGGAAGCGGTCGAGCCGATCGTGACGAGAGTCTACCGAATCTCATTCTCGCGGGCATCCGAGCTCCGAGCGACGATCGCCCCCCTGCTCTCCCCGCGTGGCAGCGTCACCGCTGCGGAGAGTACGAACTCGCTGATCGTCTCTGACATCGCTCGGGTGCAACGCGCGGTCGCGCGGCTGCTGGGGGTCTCAACGGACACTTCTCGATTAAGAGTCCCGCGCCTGGCCCCATTGGTTCACAGAGCCTCCAGCGCTTCTCGCACCGCCTCCGACAACGGCGCCTTCTGACCCGCGTCGTAGTCGAAGCAGACGATGCGACCGTCGCCCTTCGCCGCCACCGCGCCGAGCTGCTGGCTCGTGATGCGGTAGATGACGGTGACGCGGTCCTCGCCCAATTCGGTGACCCGCGCGCCCACTTCCACGGTGCTGGAGGGCGTCGAGATCCCTCCACGCCACAGGGATGGTGACGCGCACTGGCAGGTCGGACAGCAGGGTCAGGTCGGTCATGGGGAAGTCCTCCAGTCCCCGCGGCAGCAGCGCAAGTAATGCGTCCCGCCCTGTGCCGGCTTGTGGGCCAGGGACGAGAAGGCGGCTGCGCGGCCTATCCGATTGTGAAGAAAGCGGTTGGAGGGGTCGCATCCTGGTGTCAACACTGACAAATTATGCTCCCGTAGAACGCCAGGCTCGATGAGCCGACTGGACAACGAATGAGCCCAGTAACGCGAACATCTCCGCAGCGGACCGGCGGGCCCAGTGCCACGACCGGACCCGCCCAGCCGGCTCCTGCCGTGCTGGGCGCGTGGTCGGGGCACGTCGCCGACGTGCTCACGGGGGCAGACGCGCTGCGCGAGACCATCGCCGACATTCGCCGGCCGGTGTACGTGCTGGGCCGCGATGCCGCCGCCCAAACAGGAGTCCGACGAGCCGTGGCCTGCCGTGGGGAAACGCGCTTTGGGACCGACGTGCGGCTCTACGAGGGGGACCGCGCCATCGTCGGCCACGCCGCGCCTCTGCGCCTGGACAACCTCGGGGACCCCAACTTTCGCACAGCGCACCGGCTGAGGCTCGCATGTGTAGCCGGCGCCATGGCCAACGGCATCGGATCGGTGGAGGTCGTGGAAGCCATGTGCCACGCGGGCATGCTGGGCGTCTTCGGCGCCGCGGGTCTCCCGCTGAGGACCGTCGAAGCGGCCATAGACCACCTCACGTCGTCCCTCAGCGGAGCGCCCTTCGGCTTCAACCTCATCCACAGCCCCAACGAGCCCGACGTCGAGCACGGTGTGGTGGACCTCTACCTGCGCCACGGCGTGCGCCTCGTTGAGGCTTCGGCGTACATGCGCCTCACGCTTCCCCTCATTCGTTACCGAGTGAGCGGCATCTACCGGGACACGGACGGCAGGGTGGTGACGCCGAACCGGGTCATCGCCAAGGCGTCGCGCGTTGAGGTGGCGACCCGCTTTTTCTCGCCACCACCCGAGTCGTTCCTGCAGGAGCTCGTCGCCAGCGGCGACATCACGGAAACACAGGCGCGCCTCGCCAGGGAGATCCCCGTCGCCCAAGACCTCACGGCCGAGGCCGACAGTGGCGGGCATACCGACAACCGCCCCGCGCTGGGCCTGCTGCCGACGATGATCGCGCTCCGGGACCGCATTCAGCGTGAGTACGGGTACCCGGAGCCCCTGCGGATAGGAGCTGCCGGCGGCATCGCTACGCCGCACGCGGCGGCGGCGGCTTTCGCCATGGGCGCCGCGTACGTCCTCGTGGGCTCGGTGAACCAGTCCTGCGTAGAGGCAGGCACGTCGCAGGCGGTCCGAGAGATGCTGGCCGCCTCTGAGCAGGCGGACATCGCCATGGCGCCCGCGGCCGACATGTTCGAGATGGGCGTCAAGGTGCAGGTGCTCAAGCGGGGCACTATGTTCGCCATGCGGGCAGGTCGCCTGTACGAGCTCTACCGGGCCTACGACTCCATCGACGAAATTCCGGCGGACGAGCGCAGGAAGCTCGAGCAGACAGTGTTCAGGATGACCTTCGACGAGGTCCTCGAGGAGGTGCGCACCTACTTCCTCGAGCGCGACCCCACTCAATGGGAGCGAGCCCGGGTCGACCCCAAGCACCGCATGGCGCTGGCTTTCCGCTGGTACCTCGGCCAATCTTCTATCTGGGCGAACACCGGCGAGCCGTCGAGGACCCTCGATTACCAGATCTGGTGCGGCCCCGCCATGGGGGCTTTCAATGCCTGGGTTCAGGATAGCTTCCTGGCCGAGGCGCGGAACCGGAGCGTGGTCACCGTCAGCCTGAATCTCCTGTACGGCGCTGCCGTATTGGGTCGGATACAAACGTTGCGCAGCCAGGGTGTGATTCTGAGCCCCGAGCAACAGCAAGTGCTACCGCGCACCTTGTCACAGTTGGAGATGCACCTGCCATGAACGATCAATCTCCTCAGGCGCGCAGGCACGACGTCCCGCTGGCCATCATCGGCATATCCTGCATCTTCCCCGACGCAGATGGCCTGGAAGA
Source organism: Planctomycetota bacterium (assembly GCA_022567535.1). Classification (GTDB taxonomy): domain Bacteria; phylum Planctomycetota; class Phycisphaerae; order Phycisphaerales; family UBA1924; genus JADFGU01. The sequence continues at coordinate 10,308 of JADFGU010000004.1, forward strand.
GTACTGGCACAACATCCGCAACGGCGTGGACGCCATCACGGACGTTCCCGACACGCACTGGTCACCGGACGACTACTTCAGCGCCGATCCCAAGGCGCCGGACATGACCTACGCGGTACGGGGCGGCTTCCTGCCCCCGGTGGACTTCAATCCGTTGGACTTCGGCATCGCGCCGAACGCCCTGGAGGCGACCGATACCGCACAGCTCCTGGCACTATACACGGCGCGCCGGGCACTCATCGACGCGGGTTACGGCCCTGACCGCGAATTCGACAGGGACCGCGTGAGTGTGCTCATGGGTGTCACCGGCACTCTGGAGCTCACGATCTCCTTGGGTGCGCGCCTCGGGCATCCGTTCTGGCGCAGGGCCCTGGCTGAATCCGGCGTTCACGGGGAGGTGGCGGACGACGTGGTGCGCCGCATCTCGGACTCGTACGTCGAATGGCAGGAGGCCTCCTTCCCGGGACTTCTCGGCAACGTCGTCGCGGGCCGGATCGCGAACAGGTTGGACCTGGGCGGCACCAACTGCGTCGTGGACGCGGCATGCGCCAGCTCGCTGAGCGCGCTCCACCTCGCCGCCATGGAGCTCGCCGACGGTCGCTGCGACATGGCCATCACCGGGGGTGTCGACACGCTCAACGACATCTTCATGTACATGTGCTTCTCGAAGACCCCTGCGCTGAGCGCCACGGGCAATGCACGTCCCTTCGACCACGAAGGCGACGGCACGATCCTGGGCGAAGGAGTAGGCATCCTCGTCCTGAAGCGCTTAGACGACGCCGTCCGTGACGACGACCGCATCTACGCCGAGATCCGCGGTATGGGCACGTCCAGCGACGGCAAGGGCAATGCCATCTACGCGCCCAGCTCGTCCGGTCAGGCCAAGTCGCTCCGCCGGGCCTACGAGCGTGCCGACGCCACCCCTGACACCGTGCAGCTCGTGGAGGCCCACGGTACGGGCACAATCGTGGGTGACGCCGCCGAGTCCGAAGCGCTCACCGCGGTCTACCGGGAGAGCCGAGCCGAGGGCACGTGGTGCGCGCTCGGTTCGGTCAAGTCACAAATCGGCCATACCAAGGCCGCCGCCGGCGCCGCGTCCCTGATCAAGGCGGCGATGGCGCTCCACCACAAGGTGCTCCCGCCCACGTTGAAGGTCGAGAAGCCGTTGGCCCAGGTGGCCCCAGGTGTCTCGCCCTTCTACGTGAACACGGACAAACGTCCCTGGCTCGCCCCGGTCGGCCATCCTCGCCGTGCGGCCGTCAGCTCCTTCGGCTTCGGTGGCAGCAACTTCCACTGCATACTGCAGGAGCACATCAGCGGTGACGGCACTGATCGCTCGGATGCGGATTGGGACGGAGAGGTTCAAGTCCTTGCCTTCAGTGCACCTACGCAGCATAGCCTCAAGGAATGGTTGACCCGCCTGGGCGACGCTTCGGACTGGAACGCAGTGCGCGAGCTGGGCCAGATTTCCCGGAAGGCTTTCCGTCAGGACGATGCCGAGCGACTCCTCCTCGTCGTCGAGAAGGGCCACACCGATGCGACGGCTCTGGCAACGCGTGTCGGCAGCCTACTCGACGCCCACAAGGAGACGACGTGGTCCACGCCGGACGGCGTCTACTACGGACGTGGCCCCTCAGCGGGCGACCTGGCGTTTCTCTTTCCCGGGCAGGGCTCCCAGTACGTCGGCATGCTGCGCGACCTCGCCTGTCAGTTCCCATCCATGCGGGCGTCCCTCGAGCTCGCCGACGCCGGAGACTCGGAGAACCGCCTGAGCGACCTCATCTATCCGCATCCGGCCTTCGACGACGACGCACGGCAGCTCCAGGAAGACGTCCTGCGAGACACGCGCAACGCGCAGCCGGGAATCGGAGCCGTCAGCCTCGGCGCCGACGCGGTTCTTCGCCTGTTCGGCGTCACGCCTGTCGCCACCGCCGGCCACAGTTTCGGCGAGCTCAGCGCGCTGTGCGCCGCGGGACTGTTATCGAGCCGGGACTTCCACGAGCTCGCCCGGCTGCGCGGTCGCCTGATGGGTGACCTGGATGGTGGACGGGGGGCGATGCTCGCCGTGCGAGCCGGCGTCCGGGAAGTGGAAAAGGTCATCGCCGCGGAGTCCCTGGACCTGGTGGTAGCGAACCGCAACGCGCCGGCGCAGGTCGTCCTCTCCGGTGCCGCCGGTGAGATCGAGCGGGCGGCAGGGGCCCTTCGCGTCCGTCAGATCGACGCGCGGCGCCTGCCCGTCTCGGCCGCGTTCCACTCTCCGTTGGTCTCCGAGGCCGAGGCACCGCTCGCCAGCGCCTTGGAGAGAATCCAACTGGGCGAAGGCACAGTGCCCGTATACGCGAACACCACGGGCATGCCGTACCCTGCCGACGCCAAGGAGGCCAAAGCGCTTCTGGCCAGCCAACTCGCCCGCCCGGTGCTCTTCGACGACCTCATCCGCCAGATGCATAAGGACGGTGTGCGGACCTTTGTGGAGACGGGGCCGCACGCGCGCCTCAGCGGGCTCGTCGCCTCTGTCCTGGACGGCGAGCCGCACCACGCTTTTGCTCTCGACGCAAGCCACGGATCGCGCTCGGGAATCAGAGATCTAGCACGAGTGTTGGCCCAGATCGGCTCACTCGGCCACACCATAGACCTGCAGCCATGGGACGCTTCCTTCCACCCGTCCGCTGCCCCGGCAACAGCCGGGCGCGCGGCGCTCACGTATCGGGTGGGGGGAGCCAATATCCGGACTCGCAAGAGAGAACCGATGCCACGCGACGAAATCAAGGCAGTACAGCCCGCACCGGGCCAAAGCGCGCACGTTGAAGACACAGCGCCGACCCAGCCGGGTGCCCCTGCTCCACCGCCCGCACCCGTCGCTCCCGTGCCGGCTCCAGTGGCGGGTTCCGTGGCTGAAGCCCTACGGATCACTCAGGAGAACATGGTGGCGCTTCAGCACCTGCAGCAGCAGACCGCACAGCTGCACCAGGAGTTCCTAGAGGGTCAGAATGCCTCTCAGCAGCACTACCACACTCTGCTTCAGCAACAGCAGCGCTTCTTGGACATGTCCATGGGCATGCCGGTGGCACCGGCACCTCCGATGCTTCCCGCAGCGTCCTCTCCACCGCCGGTGACTTCCCTACCTGCACCCGCGGCGCCCGACGCTCAACCGACCACCCTGTCAACCCCTGCCGCTGGGGGCTCTGAGACCCATGCACCTATCGCGGCCGAGGCGCCGGCCGCGTCCTCGGTGCCAGCGAGGGCGTCGGAACCGGCCACCGCCGCTGTGGCCCCCGCGGCAGCGCCGGGCGCCGACGCGGCGAAGATCCTCCTGGACATCGTTTCCGACAAGACGGGATATCCTGTGGAAGTGCTCGAGCTCAGGATGGAGCTCGACTCGGACCTCGGCATCGATTCCATCAAGCGTGTCGAGATCCTCTCGGCGCTTCAGGATCAGCTACCCAACGCTCCCAAGGTCGGACCCGACCAGCTCGGCACGCTGCGCACCCTCCAGTCGTTGCTCGACCTGATCCCCGGAGAGGGCGCCGCACGCGAGCCCACGCCGGCCGTCGACGAGGAACAAGTCACGGTTCGGCCGCCCGCCGCGGAGAGTGCGACGTCGGTAGCGGAGGCGGAGGCACCGACAGCCCCTGCGGATGCCGAAGCGCATGTCGAGGGCGTGGCCCAGCGACCGCTGCAGCGGTATGTGCTGCGGTCGCGGGACTTCAACGGCGCCCCCGAAGAGGATGTGGTTCGGCCCGCCGCTGGAGCGCCGATCTGGATCACCGACGGAGACACCGTGCTGGCGTCCGAGATCCTCGCACTCCTCAAGAGCGATGGCTACGAGCCGCGCGTCGTGTCGGTGAAGTCGCTGAACGGCTCGATGAACGAGCCCGTCGTGGGTGTTATCATCCTCCCTCCCCGCGAAGGTGCGTCGGACGCGGACCTGCTGGGCGTGCTCCAGGTGGTTCAGGCGGCCGGAAACGGCCTGCGCACCGCCGGGAGGGAGGGAGGAGCGTTCCTCGTGAGCGCCTCCCGGCTGGACGGAGCCTTCGGTACCACGGGCGACGAGATCGCCGACCCGCTTTCCGGAGGCTTCGCAGGCCTCACGAAGTCGGCGGCTGGTGAGTGGCCGGAGGTGCGTTGCCGGGCGCTCGACCTTGCGCCGGAGCTGCAGGATGCAGACGCTGCGCGCGCCATTGTGGCGGAGCTGTTCCGCGCCGGTCCTGTGGAAGTGGGTCTGAGCGCCGGGGGCCGTAGCGTGCTCGAGCTGGTGGGCGGCGGAGAGCTCCCGTCCGCCAACGGCTCCCTGCCCCTCGGCGAAGGCGATGTCGTAGTGCTCAGCGGCGGGGCCCGAGGCGTGACCGCGGAGGTCGCCCTGGCGCTTGCGAAGGCGTGCCGGCCTACCCTCGTCCTACTCGGCCGCAGCCCGGAGCCGGAAGTCGAACCCGAGTGGCGGGCGGAGCTCAGAACCGAGGCTGAGATCAAGCAGGCCGTGCTCGCCCGCGGTGACGCGACGTCGCCCCGCGAGGCCGGTAAGATCTACAACCGCATCCGCGCGGAACTGGCCGCGTACTCGGCCGAACTTGCGGACAAGCCCGAGGTCATCGTGCTGAACAAGCTCGATCTGGTTCCCGACCCGCAGCAACAGCGAGAGATCGTCAACCGATTGTGTCGCGCGCTGGAGGTCTCTCCGGGCCAGGAGGTGCCGTTCATCAGCGCCGCGGCGAGACTCGGCACGCCGGCGCTGCTTGAAAGGCTGTGGTCTGAGCTGCCCATGTCCGCACGGCGCGATCGGCGCGGGTGGTCGGTTCGGACGTGAGCGGCGCGCTCACGGTTCGCCGGCCCCGGGCGCGAGCAGTGCGAGCCATTCGATGTTGCCCGTGCGATTTCCCTTGCTGTGCCCGCCGCGAATCGGTGAGCGGTCACTGGCGAGAACTCGGACGCCCAGTTGGGGCATGTCGTCGAGCACCCGCTGCGCGACCTGCCCGGCGGTCGAATCGTCAAGCACGCCGCGCGTCAACCGGTTCCTCTCGCTGCCGAGCGCTTCATAATGCGGCTTGATCAGCGTGATGATGCGCCCTTCGGGCTTGAGCCACGCCAGGGCGGCGGGTATTGCCCTGGCCTGGACCGTCCAGCCGAGGTCGATCACGACCAGGCCGACGCGTTCGGGCGGCTGAACGTGCAGGGCGTTGGTACGCTCGAGGACGACCACACGCGGGTCTTGGCGCAGCGTCCATGCCAGTGTGCCGTACGCCGTATCGACCGCGTACACGAGTCTGGCGCCGTGCACGAGCAGGCAGTGGGTGAACCCCCCGACGTTGCAACCCAGGTCGGCGCAGGTCAGCCCCTCGGGACTGACCCCGAACGATTGCAGCGCATGGAGCAGTTTGAGTCCGCCTCGACCGACGAAAGCGTGTGGGTCAAGCGCGGCCATGTCCAACCATCAGGCGCCGCCGATGGTCACGCCGACGACGGCGACGCCCAGCCTGTCGGCCAGTGCCAGCATGTCCGACTTGTCGATCATGATGACGTCGCCGGCGGCGAGTGCCAGGCAGCGCCCGCCCGCGGCGTGGATCTTCTCGATCGTGGTGGTGCCGACGGTGGGGACATCGGCGCGGCGGTCGTGGCCGCTCCGGGCGCCCTTGCACAGCGTCCACCCCGGAGCGCGGCAGAGTTGGCCCACGCGCTCGATCATGCGGTCCGTGCCCTCGACCGCCTCGACCGCGATCACGTCGCGGTCGCGCACCGCGATCGCCTGCCCGATGTCGAGGGTGAGCATTTCCGCGAAGATCGGCCATACGAAATCGATGTCGGCCTGTTGATCGGTCGACGGCTCCCGACGCGTCATCACGCCGGCCGACGACAACTCATCCCGAATGGACATGGTTGAATCCAACAGTTGTACTCCACAGCGGTCCAGCTCGTCCGCGACGGCGGCGAGCAACGCGTGCGAACGCCGATCGTGCCGGACGTGCTTGTACCACGCAACCATCGTCCGCAGGTCCGGGACGTGCCGCACCAGCCGGAACCGGTTGTGCATGAGCCGGGCCTTGTCGACGTGCCCGACCATGATGGCGTGGTTCACACCGAGCCGGCGCAGGGTCTTGCCCCAACTCCCGATCCGCAGCAGCCCGACCTCTCGAAAGCTGACGCACAGGCTCGGTAGTTCGCGCTCATACAGGCCCGCGAGCCCCAGCCCGTGCACAAGGTACCCGGACTCGCCCAATCCCCGCGCCACGATGATGGGAAGCCGACCCGCGCCGGCAATCAGCCCGACGCCGGCCGGCGGGGGGGGCGGGTCCGGCAGAATGATCAGTGGTTGCGGCATCCCGAATGGGTCGTTGCCTGTGGCGGTCGAACCGGGCAGGAAGTCAAGGCCCGGAGTTTAGGGCGTGCCCGGGGGCGAGGCGCAGCCCCTCATCGGCAAGGCCGAGCGCGTTTCGCCAGCGCACGCCTTTTCACCCGTCTACCCAACTAGAATACGAACGATATCGGCGGGCACGAGCACGGGCTCGAACGGGCCCACTTCTTGCCCGCAAATGGTCGCCTGTCCGATGAATGGCCGACATGGACGGCTTCGATCGTTTCCAGCTGCGCCAAGCCCCTCGCGGGGGGCGTCAGAAATCCCGCACGTGGCTGGGCGTCCATTTCATCTGCGCCGGTGTGTACCTGCGCGTCTACCGCAATCGTTTCGGCACCGGGTACAGGGCCACCTGCCCGCAATGCGGCAAGTGCATGCGCTTTCGCGTCGGGCGCGGGGGGACCGGCCGACGGTTCTTCGAGGTCTCCTGCTGACCGCTAGACTCTGCGCGGATGTCACGAATCGGAACCGGCTATGACATCGCACGCCCGACGGGCGTGTGTGCCGAGACGGAGAGGCTCATCACCGTCGGTGAGCGGTACGTCGCGGCACTGATCGACTCGGACCAGGGTCTCGTGCGGCGGGACTACGCGCTGGCCGCGTGGGAGAAGGGTGCCCGCCCGCAGCCGCCCGAATCGCTGTTCGGCTACTGGTGCGCGACCATGCCCGAGCCGAACGCCTTGAAGAAGACGCTGATCGAAGAGCACGAGATCACGGAGCTCTTCACGCATCTGGAGGGCGCGACGCAGGATAAACGAATCGCGTTTCGCTTTGTCCTGGCGCTCATCCTGATGCGGAAGCGCGTGATCAAGTACGAGGGAAAGGGGGCCGACGACCACGGACGCCCCACGATGCTCGTGCGATGGGCCAAGCGGTTGGCCGGCGACGCCGACGAGATCATGACGGTCGTGGATCCGGGCATGGACGAGCGGGCGGTGGCGGACGCGATGGACCAGATCGGGGCGGTGATGTTCTGGCCCGAGCGGGGCGGCACAACCGGTGGAGGCGGGCTGTGAGAATAGTTGTGGCGGGAATACTGATTCTCGCGGCGTCGGGCGCGGTCGGCTGCGCTTCAACCCCGGACGGCGGGGCGGACCAGCCCGTGCGCATCGAGCGCGGGCCGCCGCCGAGCTACGCGGAGGTCGCCGCGACGCTCAACGCACGGGCGGAGATCCTGCGGCGTGTGTGGGCGTACGCGACGATCCACGTGTGGTGGGTCAACGACAAGGGCAAACAGCAAGAGGACCAGCTCGAGACGCTGGTCATGCTCGACCAGCCCGATCGCGTCTACATGCGATTCCGAAAGGCGACCGTCGACCTGGCGATCCTCGGGTGTGACGAGCAGCAGTACTGGTGGATCGATCTGGGCAAGCCGCGACAGGCGTGGCTGGGCAGTCACGACCAGGCGACGCCGGAACGGATGGCCCGGTTCGCCATGCCGATTCACCCGCTTGATTTCGTGCAGTTGCTCGGCATGGCGCCGGTGCCGACCGATGCGGCGGGCACATCGGTCGCGTGGTCCGACGACGGGCGGCATCTGATGGTCGAGACGCCGTCGCGGTTCGGGCGTCGGCGCTTAGCGCTCGAGCCCAGAGAGGGCGGCTACGACCCGGCTGAGATCGAGCTGCTCGACCATGCCGGGCGCGTGACGATCACCGCGAAGCTCACGAAGTATGAGCCCGCGCCCATGCCGCGCGGCAGGCCGACCGATCGTGTCCCGAAAGAGGTGCATTTCCGGATCGCCGGGAGCGACACGCGGGCGCGGTTTCGGCCGCGGTACGACAGCCCCCTGAAGGTTCGCGACAAGGCGTTCGATCGCGAGCAGTTGTTCAAGGCGAAGCGTATCGACGCATCGAACATCGTGTCGCTGGACGACGAGATGGTTCGAGCGGGCGACGGGGGCTGAGCACGGGTGAGCGAAAGCACGCCGATGCGGATGACTCGTGTGCGAACATGCCTGTGCGGGCGGTCGGCGGTGGGCTGGTTCACCGCGCTGGTGCTGAGCGCGGCGGGTTTGGTCGGCGGACAGAGCCAGCCGGCGGATCCTGATCGCGGCCCGACGGAGCGGCACGGGTGGGCGGTTCTGCCCATGGGCGAGTCGCATGTTCTTGTGCACCTGCCGCCGCGCGCCCGCGTCCCGGTCGGTCGGGGTCGATGGGCGGAGGCGCAGGACGGCGAGCTGCTGTTGGCACGAAGGCTCCGGATCGCGCCCGAGCGCGTGGTTGCCTCGGGCCGAACCGCGTTTCTCGTCTTTGCTCCCGAGCGGGCTGCCTCGGCCGAGCCGGTGCGTCTGGTGCTCAGCGTGACAGCACGCCCGGCACAGATTGGCGGCCGATGGACCTCGGACGCATCGGCCCGACTCACCGCGCAGCCCGGGTTGCCCGGCGCGTGGGAGTTGCTCGATGTCGTCGGCCTTGCGTTCGAGGCGGGCGCGGGGGAGAGCCTGGCGGCGCTGGTCCGCCCGACCGGCGAGACCGGCGTTGAGTTGCGTGTGCTCGACGGGCGGACTTGGGTCGCGGTGAGCCTGCCCGGGCAAGCCCAACCCGCGCCCGGCGCCGCGCTGCGCCTGATCGAAACCGGACGAGGTGTGCTGCTTGTTTCGTCACGGGCGGGGGGCCGAGCCTGGCGCGGGCGGGTGACGCCGGGCCGGGCCAGGCACGTGGAGCCTGTGGAGGACGACCCGCAAGCCGCCGACGTGGTGAGAACGCCGCCGGAGATCGTGTGGGAGGCGGTCGAGTTTGCGGCCGTGGCGAATCTGGGCGAGGCCGTGGTGTTCGAGGTGGGGGGCTTGATCCTGTCTTCTCAGTTCACGCCGGCCAACCGCTGGGTCGTACGCTATTCTGGCGATGGGTCAGCGGGGGAGTTTCTTTCGATCGAGCCGGAGGGGCTGCCGCTGGCGGTGGTTGTGACCGGGTACGGGTCGAGCACGCGTTTGGTGCTGATCGAGCGCGCCGGGCCGACGGAGGACGCGCAGAAATTGCGCGGCGACAAGCCGAGGCTCCGTTCGAGCATCAGGCTGATCGAGGTGTCAGCGGGGACGGGGCGCGTCCTGTACGACGGGCCGACGCACGCCCCCGGGCCGATCTCGACGGCCGAGTTTCAGTTGCTGGCGGCGCTGGCGTTTTCCGCGACGATCGGTGTTCTCATCTTCGTGCTCTGGCCGGACAGGTCTGACGGGGTTGTCCGATTGCCGGCCGGGACAGCCCTCGCGGAGCCGTTCCGTCGCGCGATGGCCGGGGGGATCGATCTGTCGATCGCGATCGTGGCGGCCGCCTTGATCGTGGGGGACATGGGGATCGCGGGGCTGGCGGACGCGCCGATCGGAGATGTGCGGACGATCCTGGCCGCGATCGGGATCGCCTTCGGGCACGGCGTTCTGGGCGAATGGCTCTTCTCGCGGACGATGGGCAAGGCGCTCCTGGGGTGCCGGGTGGTCAGCACCGCCACGCGCGGCGGATCCAGCGCGAGACTGAGCGTGCGGCAGTCACTCGTTCGCAACTTCGTCAAGTTCGTCGTGCCGCCGGTCGCGGCGCTTGGGCTGTCGGACCCGAACGGTCGCCATCGCGGGGATGTGCTGGCCGAGACCGTCGTGGTGATCTCGGCGGGTTCCGCCCCCGGCCCGGAGGGCGAAGGTGTCTCAGTGACGACCCCGAAGGAGCGGCGCACCGCCGAAGACAGGGACGCCGAAGGTGACGACAGTGGGGGCCATGACGGGTCTGACGACGATTAGCCGCGCGGCAAGGCTGATCCGGTCGCGGCGAATCAAGACAGGGGTGTGTTGCGTCCGATAGAACGGCCGACGCCGAGCGCACGTGTTGCCCAGGCGGACACGGTATCGATCGACGGGCCGTCGGGAAGCGGAGCAGGTTGAGCAAGTCGGAAGAAAACCAGGCCTCGCGGTTGCCGTGGCGCGACATCTGGCAGGTGCCGGCGCTCGTGGTGGCTGTGCTACTCCTAGCGGGCGGGTTGGCGGCGGCGAAGTTCACGGCTCCCAAGGCGGACTATGGGATGATGCTCGACCGCGTTGAGACGCTCTTGGCCCAGGACGACTACACCGAAGCCTTGGGACTCCTGAACACGAAGATCTACCCCTATGTCAGCCGGGACGGGTTCGCCCAAGTGCATCGCGCGCGGTTTCACCTGCTGCGGGCGCGCGGGCTTTACTACGGCCAGCGGGCGATGGGGATCAGCCGGCAGGATAACAACGAGAACATCATCGGCGAGTTCCTCAACGCGGAGCGGCTGGACGCGGTGATGAATACACGCGATCTGTTCGGCATCGCAGATACGTACATCGCGCTGGGCGAGATCGATCGGGCGCTGGATCGGATGGACATGATCGCCAATCGCGATCGTGAGTTGCACAACCTGCTCGTGCGCCGGATGGTGATCGCAAATCTGAGCAGGCCCGTGCCGGATGAGGAGGGGACGCTCTCGCTGCTGGCGGGGTATGTGGCCGACAACGCGGCCCTGACGCCGGACGAACGAGCCTGGGCGGAGGCGCGGACGGCGGAGTTGCTCATCAAGCGCGGGTACGCGCGTGACGCGATTGCCAAGCTGCTGCGGGCGATGCCCCGAAGTCAGCACGCAAGCAGGCGCGCCATCGGGGAGCTGTTCCTGCTGCTGGGAGAGGCCTACTTGCAGGAATCGGACGTCACGAGCGCGGCCGAGCAGCTCGACCGGGCGATGCAGTCTCTTTCACCCGACGACCTGCTGTACGGGCGAGCGGCAATGCGGCGTGCGAGCGTCCATATGCTGAACAACGATCCGGCCGCGGCACGGGATCAATACAGCGCCGTGCTGAAGGCGTTCTCGGATCCGAAGATCGCATTGCCGGCGATGCTCGGGCTTGCGGAGGTCGAGGCGTCGCAGTTCGAGGATGACGCGGCGATCGAGGTATACAAGCAGCTCACCGATGGGCTTGGGATCACCCGGGGCGAGGTGTCCGTAACCGCCGAAGATGTGAGCCGAAGCCTTCTGCGCTGGTATCGCGATCGGATGGACGGCGACGAGTTCGCCGAGGCCCGGCGGTACGCGCTGATGGCTGAAGAGGCGCACGGCGGCATGGAGCAGAGCCCCCCGCGTGTGCTCCTGGCGATCGGGCACGCCAACCAGCGCGTGGCGCAGCAGACGCTCGAGGCCGCGGGCGTTTCGGGCGACGTGCTCTGGGCGATCACCGAGGCGGACGCGGCGTCGCGCGAACAGGCGCGTCGGCTGCTCGTGGGCGCCGGCCGCTACTTCCGCGCCTACGCCGACCGCATGGTCCTCATCGACAACACCGAATACGCGGACGCGCTGTGGCTGGCGGGCGTGGCGTTTGACGCCGCCGGCCAGCGCCCACATGCCATTCGAGCCTTCGGCGAGTACGCCAACGGGTTCATGAATGATCCGCGGCGGGCCGAGGCAAGATTCCGCCTGGCGCAGGCGCATCAGGCCGAGGGCGACTACGGCACCGCCGCGGACTTGTACGAGGAACTCATCGCAGATCGTATCGACGAGCAGCACGGGCAGGGCGTCGGCCCGTTCGCGGTGCGGAGCTACGTGCCCCTGGCCCAGTGCTATCTCCTGGACACCGATGAGTCGAACGACGAACGGGCGGAGCAGTTGCTCCAGCGGGTGATCGGGGGTGAGATCGGCACGCCCGACGCGCCCGAGTTCAGATCGGCCGTGCTGGAGTTGGGGCGCTTTCGGATTCTGAAAGGCAGGTACGCCAAGGCCGTCGAGTTGCTGGAGCAAGCGCTGGTCCTGTACGAGGGATCCGTCGAGGCGGTGCGAATCCGCTACAAGCTGGCCGATTCCTACCGCCGCGCCGCCCGCACCGTGGAACGCAGGCTCGATCAGGCGCGGATCCTGGGCGTGCGAGAACAGCTCGAACAGGAGCGTGCGGCTCTTCTCGAGTCGGCGATGGCATTGTTCGAGCGGGTGCGCGACGAGCTCTCGGCCCAGGCCGACGATCTGATCCCGCTTGAGAAGACCTACTTACGGAACGCGCGTTTCTACCTGGGCGACTGCGCGTACGACCTGGGGCGGTACATCGAGGCGATCAGTTATTATTCCGCGGCGAGGGATCGGAACCCGAGCGACCCCGCGTCGCTGGTGGCGCTGATCCAGATCGTCAACGCGTACAGAGAACTGGGCGAGTACCAGAGCGCTCGGACGGCGAACGAGCGGGCACTCCGTTTCTTTCACAGCCTCCCCAGCGCCGTCTGGGACGACTCGAACCTGCCCATGGGTGTCCAGGACTGGGAGCGGTGGCTTGATTCCAGTTATCAGTTGAGCCTCACGGACGACGAATCCGGTGGATAGGATGTGCGCCGCGATGGATCGCGACGGCCGGCCCGACCGGCGGAAAGGTCAGGATGACCGCCAACCGACTTGCACCCCTTGTGCCCGCCGATGCCGCCGAGCGGCTCCTCGACCACCAGCTTGAGCGATGTCGCCGGCTGGACGAACTGAGCCTCAGGCAGGCGGCGTTGATCGCCCGGGGCGAGTTCGACACGCTGCAGACGCTGCTCACCGAGCGCGAAGCCGTGGTCGCCCAGCTGGCGCGAGGGCACGCGGACATCGAACAAATCAGGCGAGATTGGGAGCGGGTCATTGAGTCGATGCCCGCCGATGCGAGCGCGCGGCTGCAGGAGCGGATCGACGATCTGGCCGAGATCTCGTCGCGGATCGCCGCCCGCGACGACGCGGACCGCAAAGCCATCGAGTCGCAGCGCGATGGAGTCACACTGCAATTGGCCGACGTTTCCCGGTCGCGCGGAGCCCTGGCCGCATATTCCCGTCCGGGCGACGACGTGCCCGCGTTTCAGGATCACAGGGTCTGATGATGGCGGAAGGCTCGCACATTCCGGCCGCCCCGGGCGAACTTGACGCGTCGGACCTCGCGGTCCTGATGGCGTCGTTCACGGAGGTGACCGCAAAGCTCGAGGCCACTCACGGATCGCTGCGGGCGGAGGTCGCCCGGCTCAACGACGACCTGCGCGATGCGAACGAGCGGCTGGCGCGCTCGAAGCGTCTGGCGGCGCTGGGCGAGATGGCTGCGGGCATCGCGCACGAGATCCGCAATCCGCTCGGGTCGATCTCCCTGTACGTGAACATGCTCAGGCAGGATCTGGGCGAGTCGCCCGAGCAACTGAACACCGCCCGGAAGATCAACCTCGCGGTTCGAAGGCTCGACGCCATCGTCAGCGACGTGCTGTGCTTCGCCCGGGAACTCCGACCGAGGCTGGCGCAGGTGGACGCCGCGGCTCTCATGGAACGGGCGATTGACCTCGCCATCCCCGAGTCATCCGCGCTGCGCGCGAAAGTGAACATCACCCGATCGTGCATGCCGGACGGCGTCGAACTGACCTGCGATCCGGGGCTCGTGCAGCAGGCCCTGGTGAACATCGTCCGAAACGCGGTCGAGGCCGCGACCGAAAAGGGTGTCCGCCGGCCGAGCATCACGCTCGCCGCGACGTTGCGGCAGCGGGGAGAGCCATCCCCCGAGGTGGTGTTGAGCGTCGAAGACAACGGCCCGGGCGTGACCGACGAGGTCATCGAGCGGATGTTCAACCCGTTCTTCACGACGCGTGCGGCCGGCACCGGGTTGGGGCTGTCCATCGTCCACCGGATCGTCGACGCGCACGGCGGGCGTGTCGAGGTGGGCAATCGGGAGAACGGTCCGGGCGCGATCGTGGAACTGGTGTTTCCCGTCCACGCCCCGAGCGTGGCGGATCAACCTCATGCCTGGGTCATGGATCGACCGGGCGTCCATAAGCAGGAGGCGTGTGTATGAAGACCGTGCTCGTGGTCGACGACAAGGAGATGATGCGTGACAGTGTGGGCTCGACGCTGCAGCGGGCGGGGTTCCGCGTGGTGACGGCGTGCGACGGCGAGTCCGCCGTGGCGCTCGTATCCCGAAAACGCCCCGACGCGATCGTGACGGATCTGAAGATGCCCGGCATGGGCGGGCTCGGGCTGCTCGAAAAGATCCGCGCCATCGACGACGAACTCCCCGTGGTGCTGATGACGGCCTATGGCGCGGTGGACACCGCGGTCAAGGCGATCAAGCTCGGGGCGTTCGACTATATCACCAAGCCGTTCGAGGGCGACGAGCTGATTGTCGCCATCAAGCGTGCGATCAGGCACGCGGAACTTTTGCGCGAGAATGCGCTGCTCAAAGCCCGGGATCTCCGGCAGAGCGACGATCCGGCCGGCATGACCGGCATGTCGCCCCGGTGCACTCGGCGCGGCATGGACAGGATCGTCGGCGATTCGCTCGCGATGCACCGGGTCAAGGAGCAGGTCGCGGCGGTGGCCGAGTCGCTGGGCACGGTGCTGATCATCGGCGAGTCCGGCACGGGCAAGGAGGTGATCGCCCGGGCCGTGCACGAAGTGGGCCCACGCCGCGACGCGCCGCTCTTGGCGGTGAACTGCGCGGCGCTGACGGAATCGCTGCTCGAGAGCGAGCTGTTCGGGCATGAAAAAGGAGCGTTTACGGGCGCGGACCAGATGCGCAAGGGCCGATTCGAGCTGGCGGACACCGGAACGCTCCTGCTGGACGAGGTCTCGGAGGTGAGCTCGAACATCCAGGCGAAGCTGCTGCGCGTCCTGCAGGAGCGCGAGTTCGAGCGGGTCGGATCCAGCGTGACGATCGGGATCGACGTGCGCGTGATCGCAACGTCGAATCGGGACCTGCCCAAGTCGGTGGCCAGCGGCGAGTTCAGGCAGGACCTGTTCTTTCGGCTGAACGTGCTGCCGCTGCACCTGCCGGCGCTGCGCGACCGGGCCGAGGACATCCCGGCTCTGGCGGACTTTTTCCTGGCGCGGATCTGTCAGCGCGATGGGCGCGGTCGGGCGGTCTTCGCCGGCGAAGCCCTGGATCTGCTGCAGACATACAACTGGCCCGGCAACGTCCGCGAGCTCGAAAACATCTGCGAGCGGGCGGTGGTGCTCAGTCGCGGGCAGGGGACCGGCGGCAAGGAGTGGAT
This sequence comes from Planctomycetota bacterium, assembly GCA_022567535.1. GTDB lineage: Bacteria > Planctomycetota > Phycisphaerae > Phycisphaerales > UBA1924 > JADFGU01. The sequence goes on from JADFGU010000004.1 coordinate 25,629, forward strand.
GATCCCCAGAAGCCTGATCGAATCCTGGCTGTATGCAGGGGTCACGGTCTCGCCGCCGACGCTCGGGTTCGCCCCGCTCGAGGTTTCCATGCCCACGACACAGGCGCGCCCGATGGGCGAGGGGGAGCCTGCGGTGGCGATCCACTCGCTCCCGTTCATCGCTCCCCCCGACGCCACACTCGAGGAGATCGAGCGCGAGACGATCATCCAGACGCTCGGGCGGTTCCAGGGGCACCGGCAGAAGACGGCCCGGGCGTTGGGGATCGGCGTGCGAACGCTCGGGTTGAAGCTGAAGAAGTGGAAGGAGCTGGAACTGGTGTCGCAGTCGCTGTGACCGGGTTTGGCAGGGTGTTTGCGAGGGCACGAGCAGATGTTTCTCGACGATGTGGTCAACTCGGGCGCCATCCCAGCTCTGGAGATGACCATGCGCTTCGCCGGCCGACGCCAGGCGCTCCTGGCCCACAACATCGCCAATCTCGACACGCCCAACTTTCAGCCCATGGACGTGTCCCCGAGGGGGTTCCAGCGGATGCTGGGTGAGGCGATCGATCGGCGTCGCGCCCGGACCGGCGGCGAGCTGGGCCGGCTCGAATGGCGGCAGACCCGCGAGATTCGCCTCGATGCTCGCGGTGGCATGCAGCTGCGCCCGGAAACACCGAGCCCGGGAATCCTCTTCCACGACCGAAACAACCGCGATCTGGAGCGGATGATGCAGGATCTGGCCGAGAACGTGGCTGTGTTCCGGATCGCGACCGACCTCCTGAGAAACCAGTATTCCAAGATCCACGACGCCATCGGCGAACGTGTGTAAAGGAGATCGGATCGGCGATGTACGGCGTCCTTGACATCTCGGTGAGCGGCATGGTGGCCCAGCGGACCCGCCTTGAGGTCATCAGCGCCAACATCGCCAACCAGAATTCGATCCTGGACAGCGAGGGTCGTCTGAATCCGTACCGACGCCGGCAGGCCATGTTTGCGCCGGGTGATCCGAGTTCGGCCACGCGGGCCGGGAGGGCGCTGGGTGTGCACGTGTCGGAGATCCACATCGACCAGGGGGCGATCGTGTGGAAGTGGGATCCGTCGAACCCGTACGCCAACGCCGACGGGTACGTGCCGATCCCGGACATCAACTCGGTGACGGAGTCGATCAACGCGATGGAGGCGGCGCGGGCGTACGAGGCGAATGTGGCAGCGGCGGAGGCGACCAAGTCGATGATGGCGCAGGCGTTGCGATTGATCGCCTAGTCTGACCGAGCGGCGTCGCAGACGCCGGTGGAGTTCGAGCATGAGCGACCCCGTTGGGCTGATCGGACACGCGGGTGCGATACAGGGCAGGCCGATGAACCCCGCTCCGGTCGCGGGCAAGGACCAGGGCGGCCCCAGCTTTCGTGAGGTGCTGATGGACAACATCGACCAGGTGAACAAGCTGCAGAACGACGCGCGGGTCGCGATTGAGGATCTCACCACCGGTCGCCGCAGCGACCTCGAGGGCGTGCTGATCGCCGCGGAAAAAGCGGATACAGCCTTCAAGATGCTCCAGGCCGTGCGCAATAAGGTCGTGAAGGCCTACGACGAGATTCAGCAGATGCGGGTGTGACGGCGGGTCGAGCCTGGGGGAGGGTGAGGCGCATCAATCGCGCGGCGGGCGCAGGAATTGCCGTGCTCCGGGCAGTTTCAAGCGGTCCGAACCTGTTATCCGAATGAGGCGTGGCATGGCTGGGACGCCCTCGGCCACACCGGGCGCGCGGATCGCGCCGGCATCTGGGCAGGAGGCCCGCGGTGGATCGGTTACGCTTGCTCCTCGTCACCATCGGGACGCACCTGCGCCAGCTTGGGGCGACGCAGAAGCTGCTGATCGGCAGCGGCGTCATCATCATGCTGATGTCGCTGTTCCTCGTCAGCCAGTACGCCGGTCGGACCGAGATGATGAGCCTCGGCGACGCCGCGTCAAACCAACAGGTTGTGGATTACCTTCAGACCTCGACCTGGGTCGAAGGGCGTGACTACCGGATGACCAGCGGGGGCGAGATCCTGGTGCGCCCGTCGGTCAGGTACAAGCTCGCGGCGGAGATGGCAGAGACGGGCTCGCTGCCCACCGATACCAAAATCCTCTTCGACAACCTCATCGATTTTCAGACGTTCACGATGACGAACCGGCAGCACCGCGAGCAGGCGACGATCGCCCGCCAGAACGAGCTGGCCAGGGTGCTGACCGAGTTCAAGGCGATCCGGACCGCGCGGGTGATCCTGAGCATCCCCGAGCCCCGGGGCATCGGCGCCAAGATGAACAGGGGCAAGGCGATCGCCTCGGTCACGACCGTCGGGGATCTGCCGCTCACCCAGACCACCGTCGAGGCCGTCGCCCGGATCGTGTCCGGGGCGAACTCGAGCATCGGGCTGCTCGATGTCGAGGTGATCGACGCGAGCAACGGAAAATCTCGGCACGCTCGAAACCCTGAGGATCAGGCGCCGGCGGATCGGCTCGCCTACGCGCGAACCATCGAGAACGATTTCACGCGGAAGATCATGGGTCTGTACGGCGGGATCAAGGGCCTTGCGGTGATAGTGACGGCCGACGTAGACATCAGCCGGGCCCGCATCGACGAGATGCGCACGCTGCCCGAGGGCAATGGAAGCGAATCCTTTACGACCCGCGAGTCCATAAGAGACACGAGCGATTCGACGGCGGAGCGCGGCTTGCAACCGGGGATTCAATCCAACACCGGGGCCAGCATCGGCGCCGGCTCGAGCGCGGGCGGCCGGATAAGCACAACCTCTGATACAGAACTGGATTATTCCCCAGTCCCGGGAACGATACGCAGGCAGACGGAGGACCCCGGCGGAGACTGGACATTCCTCGCGACGACAATCGGCGTCCCGCGTGGATGGATCGTCGAGGAGATCATTCGGGCGCGCGTCGGCTCGGACGACCCATCTGCAGAACCCGCGCCGCCGATGCCCGAGGAGATCCAGCAGCGGTTCGATCAGGTCTCCCAGGAGATGACCGACGCGGTGCAGCTGCACATGCAGTACAAGCTGGACAGCGGAGCCATGGTGGCCGGCGAAGTCAAGGTCACGCTCCTGCCGCTGGACTACACCCAGGGCGAGGGTCTGACGGTCGGCGCGAGTTCGCCGGTCGGGCCGTTGTGGGTATTCGGCGGCGGGGGTTCGATCGGCGGAGGGCTCATCGACAAGGTGGTGCTGGGCGCCCTGGCCGCGATCGCGTTGGGGATGATGCTCCTGATGGTGCGAAAGGCGGGCAAGCGCGCGGAACTGCCCACCGCGGAGGAGCTCGTGGGCATTCCACCGGCGCTGACGCCCGAGGACGACATCGTCGGTGAGGCCGACGAGTCGGAGGCGCCGCTCACCGGCATCGAGGTCGATGACAACGAGGTCCGCAACCGCAAGATTCTCGATCAGGTCGAGGAGCTGGTGGGGGAAGACCCAGAGACCGCGGCCAGACTGATCCATCGGTGGTCCACCGCCGACGTGTAAGGGCACCGAGAACCGCGAGCAGCCTGCATGGCCAAGAAGTTCAATGACAAAACGCCGCTGACTGCCAAGGACCTCTCGGGGATCACCAAAGCGGCGATATTTCTGCTCTCGGTGGGACCCGAACGAGCGTCCGAGATCCTCAAGCGTCTTGACCAGGAGACGGTGGAGGAGGTCACGCGTGAGCTGGCGGGGCTCGGGCGGATCCCCTCGGCGACGCGCTGCTCGGTCGTCGAGGAGTTCTACCACCTCTCGATCGCCGAGCAGCACATCGCCGAGGGCAACCTGGACTACGCCAAGCAGGTGCTGAGCGATTCGCTGGATCCGAGCACAGCGGACCGAGTGCTGGCGCAGATTCAGACCCAGGTGCAGAAGACGCCGTTCGCGTTTCTCCAGCGGGCCGAGAGCGAGAACCTGCTGACGTTCATCCAGGATGAGCACCCGCAGACGATCGCGCTGATCACGTGCCACATGCCGCACCACAAGGCCGCCGAGATCATGGTCGGCTTGCCGATGCAGAAACAGATCGAGGTGATCAAACGCATCGCCAACATGGAACAAACAAACCCGGAGGTGATCCGTGAGGTGGAGAAGGGTCTGGAGAGCCGGCTGGCGAACCTGCTGGTGCAATCGATGGAGAAGGCCGGGGG
>JADFGU010000124.1 GCA_022567535.1 Planctomycetota bacterium
CTTGTGACGACGTCTCGCGCAAGCTCACCCCGCGAACAAAGGCGATCATACCTGTTCATCTGTTCGGACAATGTGCCGATATGACGGCCATCCGGACGATCGCCCAGCAGCATGACGTGGCGATCGTCGAAGACGCTGCCCAAGCCATCGGGGCCGAAGCTGTAGGTCGGCGCGGCCTGGACCGACGTCGCTGCGGAGGTGAGCAAAGCCCAGGCGAGACTGCAGGCCGAGAGTGCACGGGTCAGTGTCATGGCGCCCCTTCGAATGGTGGTTCGTTCGCTGCCGGGCTTGGTGCCGGCTGCGGTCGATTGGGACAGGTCCACGTCCACCGCACAATGCGCCGGCGCCCACGACTTAGGGACGGCCCCCGCGACCCGGTCATGCCTGGCCTGCGAGCTGTGGAAGACCCCCGCAGTCGGGGCGGGCGCCGTCATCAAGCTATCGGAGACCCCTGTGGCCAACCCCGTCCTGATCGAAGTCCTGCGCGGCACCGCCGTCGAGTCTTGCCACACCGGCGCCATCGCCGTCGTCGACGCCTCCGGTGCCGTGCACACCGCCCTTGGCGACATCGACCGCCCCGTCTTCCCGCGATCGGCCGTGAAGATGCTGCAGGCCCTGCCCTTGGTGGCCAGCGGCGCGGCCGACACCTTCGCGCTGACCGATGCCGAGCTGGCGCTGGCCTGCGCCTCGCACAGCGGGGAGCCCGAGCACGTGGCGACCGCAGCGGGCGTGCTGGCCAAGCTCGGGCTGGACGCCACTGCGCTGGAGTGCGGCACGCAATGGCCCGGCCGCGAGCCGGTGCTGCGCGCCATGGCGGCCCGCGGCGAGCAGGCCACGCCGCTGCACAACAACTGTTCCGGCAAGCACGGCGGCTTTGTCTGCATCGCCTGCCTGATGGCACGCAGCAGCGGCGCCGACCCGGCCGCCTTCGCACGCGGCTATGTGGGAGCCGAGCATCCGGTGATGCGCGAGGTGTCGGCCGCGCTGTCGGCCGCCACGGGCGTGGATGTCGAGCAGGCGCCGCGCGGCATCGACGGCTGCTCGATCCCGACCTTTGCGCTGCCTCTGCGCGCGCTGGCGCTGGCCTTCGCCCGCTGCGCGACCGGGCAGAGGCTGTCCGAAGGCCATGCGCTGGCCGCGCAGCGGCTGCGGCGGGCCGTCGCGGCCGAGCCCTTCATGGTCGGCGGCACCGACCGCTTCGACACCCGTGTGATGCATGCCTTGGGCGAAGCGCTGTTCTGCAAGGTCGGCGCCGAGGGCGTCTACTGCGCGGCTCTGCCCGGTCTGGGCCTGGGCCTGGCCTTGAAGATCGACGACGGCGCGGTGCGCGCGGCCGAGGCCGCGATGGCCGCGGCCGCCCAAGCGCTGCTGCGGACCGACGACGAGCTGCTGCGCGGCTACAGCCATCTGGCGCTGCGCAACTGGCGCGGCATCGACGTCGGCGCGCTGCGGCCCGCCGAGGCCCTGCGCGTCGCGCTCAACCCAGCCTGAACACGGCCACCGAGCGCGACAGCTCGTCGGCCTGCTGCTGCAGGCTCTGCGCCGCCGCGGCAGATTCCTCCACCAGCGCAGCGTTACGCTGGGTCATCGTGTCCAGCACCGCGATCGCCTGACCGATCTGGCCGATGCCGCTGCGCTGCTCACGGGTCGCGTTGCTGATTTCGGCCACGATGTCGCTGACCCGGGCGATCGAGGCGTTGATTTCGGTCATCGTCTCGCCCGCCTGGGCCACCAGGGCGGCGCCGCTGTCGACGTTCTCGGCGCTGCGCGTGATCAGGGCCTTGATCTCCTTGGCCGCCTCCGCGCTGCGCTGCGCCAGCGTGCGGACCTCGGCCGCGACGACTGCAAAGCCCCGGCCCTGCTCGCCCGCGCGGGCCGCCTCGACCGCGGCATTCAGCGCCAGGATATTGGTCTGGAAGGCAATGCCGTCGATCGTGCCGATGATGTCGCTGATCTTGTGCGAGCTGCTGCTGATGCGGTCCATGGTCGCGACGACCTCGCTGACCACATCACCGCCGCGGCGTGCCACCTGTGCCGCGTCGCTGGCCAGTTGATTGGCACGCGCGGTCGCTTCGGCGTTGTGGCTGACGCTGGCCGTCAGTTGCTCCATCGCCGACGCGGTCTTCTGCAGGTTCGACGCCGCCTGCTCGGTGCGCTGGCTCAGATCATGGCTGCCGACCGCCACCTCTCTGGACGCCATGGCGATGCTGTCGGTTGCGCCGCGCACCTGCCGCACCACGCCGGTCAGGGCGTCCTTCATGGCCGCCATGCCCGTCATCAGCTGCGCAACCTCGTCCCGGCCGCGCGACTTCACTTCGCCGGTGAGGTCCTGCTGCGCGATCCGCTCGTATCGAAAGGACGCGTCTGGGTGTTGGATGACAACGTGAAATGGGAAACCAAAGAGCCCCGGTATTCCCTGCTGCTCGTCAGCAGTCGGGCAGCGAAGCTGTATGATCCAGAATCAAAGCGCCTCGAGGTGTATCCACTGTCCTCAGGTCTTGCGGCGATCATCGGGACTCCATTGCCTCGATTCCTTCGTCTCAAGGAGTCGTTCTCGATCGAGCGTGCTGAGCCTGGCAAGGAATCTGAACAAGTTGTACTCACGCTTACGCCACTCAATGAAGAACTCGCCGAGCACATCGAATCCATAACCGTGTGGATAGACCCGAAGATCCCGGCGGCCACAGCGTTGGAGATGGTGGATCCGGACGGCGAGCGGACGAGGATCACCTTCTCGAAGATCGAGCTCGATCAGGGTCTCTCGGAGGAGGACTTTGAACTCGAGCTTCCCGACGATGTGTTGATCGAGTACCCCATGGGTCCGATTCCCGAGAATGGTGGACCGTGACGCGCGGCAGGGTGCGATCCGGACTGGCCTGGATCGAGGCACTCTGCTGGATGGCTTCCGTAGCACCGCCGATCGCCCGCGCGCTTAAGTATCCCTCGCTGTTGGGTGCAAAGCAGGCGCCCCAGCTCAGGAAGAGACTCTTACACCATGCCGCGTGCGTACTCGGTCCGAACTCGACAGTCGCGGAGCGTTCCAGACTTGCAGATGCCATTCTGGGAAACTTCTTCGACTTCCTCGTAGACCTCAGCGCCGGGCGCCGTATGACCATCCGCGAGATCGCGGACAGGGCTGAAGAGGTACAAGGAATCGATCACTATCTGAACGCCCGCCAACGAGGAAAGGGTGTCATCATCGCCACGGCTCATATGGGTGACTTCGAAACCGGCATCGCTGCCCTTCGATGCATCGAATCAAATATACTCGTCGTGTTCAAGCGAGACGATCTGCCCGTATTCGAACGGCTCCGTTCATTTCAGCGTCGGCGGCTGGGCGTCGTCGAAGCACCTGTGGATGACGGCCTGAAGACTTGGCTGATGCTGAGAGACGCGTTGCGCTCCAACGCGACTGTACTGATGCAGGCCGATCGCGTCATGCCGGGACAGTCCGGCGTTCCTGTCAGATTCCTGCACGGACGTCTCCTGGCTCCAGTCGGTCCGGCAAAGCTTTCTCTGATCACCGGCGCACCGATTGTGCCGGTGCTTTCGCCCCGCATCGATTCGCAGTCTGTTCGTATATCAATTGAGCCAGCACTCTCACTGAGTGCTGGCCCGATCCAGGCCGCCGTCGAGGCGACCACAATCCGCCTCATGAGCGTGATAGAAGGGTTCGTGGCGCGGTATCCTGACCAATGGCTGGTCCTTAACAATCCGTGGATCGATTGAGGCAAGAGGGAGTCTTGAGTCAGTGCATCGCGACATCGTCATAACGGGCTGCGCCATCGTGTGTCCACTGGGATTGTCGCGTGAGGCAGCCTTTGAACGATTGTGTCGCGGCGAGTGCGGCACGGGCGGGCCGCTGAGCGATTTAGAATCGTCCGCCTGTGTCGAGAGCGGGGGAGGGCAGGCCCCGCCGCTGCCCGCCGACTTCGTCCCCGACCTTCCGCGAGAATCGCGATACCTTCGCCGCGTCGCGATCGACGCGTTGCAGGACGCCCTGTTGGGTGATTGCAGGGACAGGCGTGTGGGCATTGTCGTGGGATCGACGCTGCATGGTATTCGTGGACTCGGTCGTTATTTACGAGCAGGTGGCGCTCAGAACCTGCTTCAGATTCCGGCTGGTCACACGCTCGCACAGGCCGTCAACGGTTTGGGGGTAGATGCAATTCGCGTGACAACCTGTTCCGCTTGTTCGTCCGGGCTGTCGAGCATCGCCCTCGCGTGCGACCTGCTCCGGTGCAGTGAGATTGATGTCGCGCTTGCTGGGGGCTATGACGCGATTGCAGAGTACTCGCACGCCGGGTTCGCGAGCCTGCGATTGGTCTCGCCCGGTCCATGCACTCCATTCTGCGTCGGGAGAGAGGGAATGAAGGTTGCAGAGGGCTACGGCCTCGTGGTTCTTGAGCGAAGTTCAGAGGCGGCCGACAGAAATGCGACCGTTTGGGCGCACGTGGCGGCCACAAGCGAGACGTCCGATGTGCATCATCTCACGCATCCACATCCCGAGGGAAGAGGCGCCAGGGCTGCAATCGAAGCGGCATTGCGCGATGCCGCACTCTCGCCCGACGATATCGACCTGATCATCGCACACGCCACGGGAACTCCGACAAACGATCTGGCCGAGCACGCGGCTCTGTATCGCGTATTCGAGAACCGCCTGGACACGATCCCGACTGTCGCGCTCAAAAGCAATCTCGGCCACACACTCGGCGGAGCCGGAGCGATCGAACTCGTGCTGTCGCTCATGTGCCGCAAAGCCGGAGTCGTCCCCCCGGCCGCGAATCTCGCAGGTAGGGAACTGGAGGTTTCTCCACTGCGGATCGTTACGGGCAAGGCTGAGCCCTGCGACATTGCTCACAGCGTGCAACTCTCGCTTGGATTCGGCGGTGCGAACGCGTGCGTTGTGCTGTCACGCCAACCCGTTGAATCTGAGGACGCACAAGCCGCTCGTGAAGTGGTGCTTACTGGTATTGGCGTGGTCGTTCCCGGCGCCATCGGGAACAGCGAGTTGCTCAATCTTCTCTCGAATCCCAAGGGGACCGACCATCTTCCAAGTGCTCCGGATTCCGATGCATGCGCCGGGCTCCTGAGGGGCAGACGTGTACGACGAATGAGCGAGTATTCCAGACTCACAATCGCGGCGACTTCGTTGGCCTTCGAGCATGCAGGGATTCGAGACACCGCGGAATTCGGAGGCGAGGCGAGCTCAATCCTCGGCACCTTCGTCGGAAGCGCCGCCTATGCCCAGAAGTACTACAGCCAGATCGTCGAAGAGGGCCTGGAGTCGGCCAATCCGATGCTGTTCGCCGAAGGAGTCCCGAACGCGGCCGCCGCGCAACTGGGAATGGCGTTTGGCATCCGAGGCGGATGTCAGTCCGTGATCGGGACGCTGACTGCAGGACTCGATGCCCTTGCGTTGGCTGTGATGCGGATACGAGACGGTGTGTGGACGAAAGCGATCGTCAGCGCCGCGGACGAATGCTCCGAACTTACGAGTGAAGGGATGCGCCTATGCAGGAATGCTGAGCCCAGTCCGCCTCTCGGATCAGGGGCTGTCAGTCTCATCCTCGAATCTGGCGATGGTGCGGCGACCAGAGCGACCACACCGATCGCGGTTCTGAGTAGACCGCACCTCGCGTTTTCATCAGATGACGCTGACCGCAGCATTGATGCACTTATCAGGGCGATCGGGGAGGGTGCATCGGCGGCAATGGGATCTTCAACCAAGACACTCCGCGTGGAACGCGCCGCCGCTCGAATACTAGGCATCGAACACCATTCGCTGGCTCGCTCCACCCATGATGTCCTGAGTGCCGGACCACTCCTGAGCGTGGCGGCTGCCGCATTGGGTGCAGATATCGTGGGGCGACGGATCCCATCGGAAACATCGGTCGTTGCGACTGACGGTTCGGGTTCCGTCAGTTCCGTTCGTGTGAGCCGCTCTCAGCCCGTTATTTGACAACACCCGGACTCTCCAGGTATGGTGGACAACTGAATGAGCTCAATCATCAACGCAAGCCTTGATCCCCCCCCTTGGGTGTTTCGACTGATCTCGCATGACGGAGTTGAGCGCGAGATTCACCGTTCCCGATCGGATACGGATCTTGTTCTCAAGAGGCATTGCTCACCGTCCGCCGCTCTCATCACCGCCACCGTGCCCCACGGCAACTCTCTATCTGCGGGGGCTTTCCGCCAGATAACCTGCGAAGCCTACAGCGCGATTCACGCACTTATCCCGAAGGGATGTCATCCGGTGAGATTCTGGAACTACATTCCGAGCATCCACGCGCACATGGACGACAGGCTGGATCGATATATGGTCTTTAATCTCGGTAGACAGAGCGCTCTCTCGGAACGGTACGGCGGCCTGCACGCAATCGCTCACCTTGTTCCCACTTCCACGGGCGTTGGGCACGACGGGAGTGCATTTGTCATTCACTGTTTAGCCCTCACCAGTCAACCAGAGCATGTCGAAAACCCACGTCAAGTATCCGCATACCACTACTCTAACTTGTATGGCCCGGCATCGCCTTCATTCTCGAGAGCCACGCTCGTCACCTTCCCTGGAATGGACAGTCGCTCACTCATCATCGGGGGCACAGCGAGCGTAAGAGGTGAGGCCACGGTTGCACCCTATGACCTGTGGTCGCAATTCGATGAGACGTTGGAGAATCTTGAAGCGCTCCTCGTACGGGCTTATGGTGAAGCGGCGGATCTTAGCTGCTTTGAGTCGGTGCGCGCGTATTACGCGCGAGTGTGTGACGAGTTGCCGATCAGACAAGCCTTGCGCGAGACCTTTATTGGGGTGTCGGAACTCGAACTGATCCAAGCCGAGATCTGTCGCCGCCCGCTACTGATAGAGATTGAGGGGGTGGCGCGATCGCCGGAATCAATCGCATGACCGAGCCATACGACATTGCAATCATCGGATCCGGGCCGGGAGGCACCACCGCGGCACTGAGAGCAAGCCAGCTCGGCCTTCGCTCCGTCGTTATCGAGCGAGGCACGCACCCGCGTTTTCACGTGGGCGAGTCGTTCCTTCCCCAAACGCTCGAGCTCTTGCGTTCGCTGGGTTTA